>NZ_JBSFJV010000010.1:0-135347 GCF_053598235.1 Kitasatospora sp. NPDC001159 | reverse complement strand
GGCTCCCAGTAGACGACTGGGTTGATAGGCCGGATATGGAAGCCCTGTGAGGGGTGGAGTTGACCGGTACTAATAGGCCGAGGGCTTGTCCTCAGTTGCTCGCGTCCACTGTGTTGTTCTGAAACAACGACCGCCCTGCCGGCGGGTCGACAGTTTCATAGTGTTTCGGTGGTCATAGCGTGAGGGAAACGCCCGGTTACATTCCGAACCCGGAAGCTAAGCCTCACAGCGCCGATGGTACTGCAGGGGGGACCCTGTGGGAGAGTAGGACGCCGCCGAACAATTCTTCGAGAGAAGCCCCCGCCGGGTGAGCCGGACGGGGGCTTTTCTGTTGTATGGTCAACATGCATTGCTGTCACACGGAACAGGAGGCCCCCGGGTGGAGGTCCAGGAGACGCGGGTCCAGACCGATCGGGTCTTCACCATCCCTAACCTGCTCAGCATGGGCCGGCTGGTCGGCGTTCCGATCTTTCTCTGGCTCATCCTGTGGCCGGTCTTCGGTGGGCCGAAGAATGACGGCTGGGCGCTGCTGGTCCTGGCGCTGAGCGGCGTCAGTGACTACCTGGACGGAAAGCTCGCCCGGCGGTGGGGGCAGATCAGTCGAGTGGGGCAGCTGCTGGATCCGCTGGCGGACCGGCTCTATGTGCTGTCCACGCTGATCGGATTGACGTGGCGTAACTTTCTGCCGTGGTGGGTGACGGCGATTCTGCTGGCCCGGGAAGTCTTCATCGCGGCGCTGCTGCCCATTCTGAACAGGCACGGTTACGGGCCGCTGCAGACGAGTTTCCTCGGGAAGGCCGCGACCTTCAATCTGATGTACGCGTTTCCGCTTCTGCTGCTCGGCGGTATCGACAGCTGGATCGCGCGGCCGGCTGAGGTCGTGAGCTGGGCCTTCATCTGGTGGGGGACCACGTTGTACTGGTGGTCGGCCATTCTTTACGCGGTGCAGGCGCGGCAGATCATCAAGGCGAGTACCGCGGCCTCGGCGTCCACAGCCTGAGACGTGATCTGAGAGAAGTCCCACGCCGTGCCGGTGCGTCGGACGATACCTTCCGGGTAGAGAACCCTCTGGAACGGTTTGATGGACCTGCAGGTCCACCACCGCGAAGGAGGACGCACCCGTAATGAAAGCCGTTGTAATGGCAGGGGGCGAGGGCACCCGACTCCGCCCGATGACCTCCAGCATGCCGAAGCCGCTGCTTCCGGTCGCCAATAGGCCGATCATGGAGCACGTGCTTCGGCTGCTGAAGCGGCACGGCCTCTCCGACACCGTGGTCACCGTCCAGTTCCTGGCGTCACTGGTCAAGAACTACTTCGGTGACGGTGAGGAACTGGGCATGCATCTCACGTATGCCCATGAGGAGACGCCACTAGGCACTGCGGGGAGTGTCAAGAACGCCGAGGACGCGCTCAAGGACGACTCGTTTCTGGTGATCTCCGGTGACGCGCTGACCGACTTCAATCTCTCTGAATTGATCGACTTTCACCGCAGCAAGAACGCTCTGGTCACCGTCTGTCTCACCAGGGTGCCGAATCCTCTGGAGTTCGGTATCACGATCACGGACGACGACGGGCGGGTCGAACGCTTCCTGGAGAAGCCGACCTGGGGACAGGTCTTCTCCGACACGGTGAACACCGGTATCTACGTGATGGAACCCGAGGTCTTCGACTACGTCGCGGCGGGTGAGTCGGTCGACTGGTCGAGCGATGTGTTCCCGCAGCTGTTGAAGGAGGGCAAGCGGGTCTACGGCTACGTGGCCGAGGGCTACTGGGAGGACGTGGGCACCCACGAGAGCTACGGCAAGGCCCAGGCGGACGTCCTGGAGGGCAAGGTCGACGTCGAGATCGACGGCTTCGAGATCTCGCCGGGCGTCTGGGTGGCCGAGGGGGCGGAGGTCGACCCCGAGGCGGTGCTGCGCGGGCCGCTGTACATCGGGGACTATGCCAAGGTCGAGGCCGGGGTGGAGATCCGCGAGCACACCGTGCTCGGCAGCAATGTGGTCGTCAAGCGCGGGGCCTTCCTGCACAGGGCGGTGGTGCACGACAACGTGTACGTCGGGCCGCAGAGCAATCTGCGCGGCTGTGTGGTGGGCAAGAACACCGACGTGATGCGGGCCGCGCGGATCGAGGACGGCGCGGTGATCGGGGACGAGTGCCTGATCGGCGAGGAGTCGATCATCGCGGCGAACGTCCGGGTCTACCCGTTCAAGACCATCGAAGCCGGAGCCGTCGTCAACACCTCGGTGATCTGGGAGTCCCGCGGCCAGGAGCACCTCTTCGGTGTCCGAGGGGTCTCGGGCATCCTGAACGTCGAGATCACCCCCGAGTTGGCCGTCCGGCTGGCGGGCGCGTACGCCACGACGTTGAAGAAGGGCGCCACCGTCACCATTGCGCGTGACCACTCGCGTGGTGCGCGTGCGCTCAAACGGGCGATGATCTCGGCGCTGCAGACCTCCGCGATCGACGTCCGCGACCTGGAGAACGTGCCGATGCCGGTGGCCCGGCAGCACACGGCACGAGGGAGTGCGGGCGGGATCTTCCTGCGGACCACGCCGGGGGTGCCGGACTCGCTGGACATCCTCTTCTTCGACGAGCGCGGCGCGGACCTCTCCCAGGCGGGGCAGCGCAAGCTCGACCGCGTCTACGCGCGCCAGGAGTACCGGCGGGCCTTCCCCGGCGAGATCGGGGACCTCACCTTCCCGTCGAGCGTCTTCGACTCCTACGCGGGCAACCTGCTGCGGACGGTGGACACCACCGGGGTCCGGGAGGCCGGGCTGAAGGTGGTCGTGGACACCGCCCACGGCAGCGCGGGGCTGGTTCTGCCCAGCATCCTCGGCCGACTCGGGGTGGAGGCGCTCACCGTCTCCAGCGGACTGGACGAGGCGCGGCCGACCGAGGACGCGGAGACGCGGCGGTCCGGGCTGGCCAGGCTCGGTGAGCTGGTGGCCTCCTCACGGGCGGCCTTCGGTGTCCGGTTCGACCCGGTCGGCGAGCGCGTTGCGTTCGTCGACGAACTGGGCCGGGTGATCGACGACGACCGGGCGCTGCTGGTGCTGCTGGACCTGGTAGCGGCCGAGCGGCGCAGCGGGCAGGTGGCACTGCCGGTGACCACGACCCGGATCGCCGAGCAGGTCGCCGCGTACCACGGCACCCAGGTCATCTGGACCACGACGACGCCGGACGACCTCGCGAAGGCGGCCTCCGCCGAGGGCACGGTGTTCGGCGGCGACGGGCGTGGCGGCTTCGTGGTGCCCGAGTTCAGCGGGGTGCTGGACGGTGCCGCGGCCTTCGTCCGGCTGGTCGGCCTGGTGGCCCGGACCCAGCTCACGCTGAGTCAGATCGACGCGCGGATCCCGCAGGCGCACATCCGGCGCCGGGACATCGCGACGCCGTGGGCGGCCAAGGGCATGGTCATGCGCTCGGTGGTGGAGGCGGCCGGCAGTCGGCGGTTGGACACCACGGACGGCGTCCGGGTGGTCGAGGCGGACGGGCGCTGGACGCTGGTGCTGCCGGACCCGGCCGAGGCGATCACCCATCTGTGGGCCGAGGGCCCGGACGACGAGGCCACCGAGGCGCTGCTGGACGAGTGGGCGGCGGTGGTCGGCGGCGCGGGGCGGTGACGGCCTGAGCGTACGAGGGCCCTGATCGGCGGGGCGTGCGGGCCTGGTCCGCACGCCCCGCTGTCCGTTTTCACGGCTTTCGGAACGGTCCGTCGCTTTCCGGCGGTGTGTGCAACGTGTGTGCAGCTCAGGGGCCGTGCACGGGGCCGCTCGCCGTCATGGGACGATGGTCCGCATGCCAGCGACGCCGACGCCGAGTGCCCCGAACGGACGGTACAACCGTCCGGACGCCTCGATGTCCCTGCTGACGAACGTGATGGACCACAGCCTGGACGAGGGCTACGCCGAGGCGGCCGCGGCGCGGGGCGGTGAGCACGACAGCCGGATACCCCGGACCCTGCGGGGTCTGCTCACGCTGGGCGCCGGATTGGCGCTGGTCGGGGGTGTGGTGACGGTCGGCGCGGTGAACGCGCACAAGGCGGAGCCCAGCCTCGCCAAGGAACGGGACGCGTTGATCCGCCGGATCAACGACAGCAACGGTTCGGCCGACCACCTGCAGAAGCAGGTGCAGGAGCTGCGGCGCAAGGTCGAGGACACGCAGCAGCAGGCGCTCCCCTCGGGGGACGGCGATACGGGCGGCCTGACCGGCGTGGTGGGCCTGGGGGAGGTCACCGGGCCCGGGGTGAAGCTGGTCCTGGAGGACGCTCCGGGGACGGGAAGCGGGGGCAACGTCGACCCGCGGGCCGGCCAGGGTTTCTCCAACAGCGGCCGGCTGCGCGACCGCGATCTGCAGCTGGTGGTGAACGGTCTGTGGGGGTCCGGCGCGGAGGCCGTCTCGATCAACGGGCAGCGGCTTACCGCGTTGTCCGCGATCCGGGCCGCGGGCGAGGCGGTGCTGGTGGACAACCGGCCGCTCGTCCCGCCGTACAACATCCAGGCGATCGGGGACGGGCCGAAGCTCCTGACCGCCTTCGAGAGCGACATGGCCGGGCAGTACCTGCGGCTGCTCCAGGAGAAATACGGCATAAAGTCGACGCTCTCCGTGCAGAAGAGCCTGACGCTGCCGGCGGCGGTGGGTGTGACGCTGCGGACCGCCCAGCCGGTCACGCCCGAGCCCACGCCCACGGCGACCCCGTCGGCCACGGCACCGGCCACCTCGTCGGCCGGCCCGAGCGGAACTCCCTCGGGCAGTCCCGGAACCTCGGAGAGCCCCAGCGCGTCCGTTTCACCATCCGCGCGCAGCGGTGGTCCGACCCCGAAGCGGCATTCGTCCAGCGGATCCGCCAAGACCACGACAGGGACAGGAGCAGCTAGACCGTGATTGCCGTACTGGGTCTCGTGATCGGGGTGGTCGTCGGGCTCTTCGTCCAACCCGAGGTGCCGGACGCCGTCGTGCCGTACCTGCCGATCGCGGTGGTGGCGGCGCTCGACGCGGTGTTCGGCGGTGTCCGGGCGATGCTGGACGGGATCTTCAACGACAAGGTGTTCATCGTCTCGTTCCTGTCGAACGTGGTGGTCGCGGCGCTGATCGTCTTCCTCGGTGACCAGCTGGGCGTCGGCTCGCAGCTGTCCACGGGTGTGGTCGTCGTCCTCGGGATCCGCATCTTCTCCAACGCGGCCGCGATCCGGCGCCATGTCTTCCGTGCCTGAGCCGGGCCGCGAGGCGGAGGAGAAGGAGGCGGCGATGGCTGGGCGGACCGCCGGGGAGCCGGTGGCGAAGTCGGCTGAGCAGCCGGGGGAGAAGACGGACGACAAGGCGGCTGGGAAGGCTGTCGAGGCGTCCGAGGAGAAGAAGGCGGAGGAGGAGGCCGCTCCGGCCGAGCCCGCGGAGGCGGGGGAGGAGCCCGGGGCGGTCGAGGCGGAGGCCGAGTCGGCGGGGCCGGAGAGGTCTGACGCCGAGGCTGGGCTTGAGGCCGCGTCGGCGGAGCCGGAGCCGGTGGTACGGCCGACGAAGGCCGTGGAGCCCGCGCCCGCCGCTGAGGCGGGGCCGGTTTCCGAGGAGTCGAAGCCCGAGGCCGGGCCGAAGGGCGAGTCGAAGGTTGAGCCGAAGGCAGCGGCCGAGGCTGAGCCCGCCGAATCCGCCGAACCGGAGCCCGCAGAGCCCGAGGGCGTTGAGCCGGAGGCCGCCGTGGACCGGAGCGCCGGTCGGCGGCGGCTGAAGGCGGCGCTGTGGCCGCCGCGCCTGTCGCGTGGGCAGCTGGTGGTGGCGCTGCTGCTGTTCTCGCTCGGCCTGGGGCTGGCGATCCAGGTGCGCTCGACCAACGACCACCACAACCAGCTGCGCGGGGCCCGTCAGGAGGACCTGGTTCGGATCCTCGACGAACTGGACAGCCGTCAGCAGCGTCTCCAACAGGAGAAGGCGGAGCTGGAGCAGTCCCTGGCGAAGTTGGAGAACAGCTCCAACCAGGCCAAGGAGGCCCAGGAACAGACCAGGAAGAAGATGACCGAACTGGGTGTGCTGGCCGGTACGGTCAAGGCCACTGGTCCGGGCGTCGTACTCACGGTCGATGATCCCCAAGGGCAGGTGAAGGCAGATATGCTGCTGGACACCCTGCAGGAACTTCGAGCGGCGGGGGCGGAGGCGATTCAGATCAACGATGTGCGCGTGGTGGTCAACACCTACTTCACCGACCTGTCGGGCGGTGGGGTGCAGATCGACGGGAAGAAGGTCTCGCCGCCCTATCGGTTCACCGTCGTGGGGAACCCGCAGGATCTGACTCCCGCGCTGAACATCCCGGGTGGTGTCGTCCGCACGTTGGAGAGCCACCAGGCGCGGGCGACGATCACCCAGCAGCAGAAGGTGGTCGTGGACGCCCTCGTGGATCTGAAGACGCCGCAGTACGCCAAGCCGGCTTCGAAGTGACGGGGCGCCCGACGCACGGCCCGTCACGGGCGGGCGGCACCCGGTGCGGGGTGCCGCCGTCGCGTGGGGGAGACTGGTTCGCACCAGTACGCTCCGTAGCACAAACCGCAGTACCAACCGTCGGAGTACCACTCCAGCAGGCCCGAGCCGCAACCGGGCCCGCAGCCTGTCCGAGGTTCTCACCCTGCCCCGCGGGCGGGTCTGTCACACGCAAGGGGATTCGCCCGTGAGTTTCTTCTCGAAGTTGTTCGGTCGCAACAAGGACCGTGACGCGGCCGCCGTCGAGGCGCCCACCGCCCGGCACCGTCGGCCGGAGGACGAGCCCGCAGTGCCGGGCATGCGCCCGGCCCCCGAGGCCGCGCCGTACGCTGGTCAGCAGCTGTACCGGGACGGCGGCGCCGCCCAGCACACGGGGAATCCGGCGGGCTACGGCGTGTCGGTTGACCCTTCCGGCGACCCGCGCATAGGTTTCCCGTCAGCACCCTCAACCTCTGGTGGAGGGTTTGCCCCGGATCCGTACGCCGGGCACAACCCGTCGGGTGTGCCGCGCCAGGAGGCTGTGAACATGGCTGGCCCCACTCCGTGCCCCCGGTGCGGTAACCAGAACCCGGCCGCGGCCCGTTTCTGTTCCAACTGCGGCACCGCGCTGCGTGGCGGTCTGCTGCCCGAGGGGGCGGCGGAGACCACCTCGACCATCTCGATCTCCGGCCTGGAGTCCTACGACCCCAGCACCACGACCGGCACCGGCGCCACGCCGGCCCTGTCGGCCGAGGTGCTGTCGGCGATCGACGCGCTGCCGCCGGGCTCGGCCCTGCTGATCGTCCAGCGCGGCCCGAACTCGGGCAGCCGCTTCCTGCTGGACTCGGACATCACCACCGCCGGGCGCCACCCGCAGGGCGACATCTTCCTGGACGACGTCACGGTCTCGCGCCGCCACGTGGAGTTCCGCCGCACCCCGGCCGGCTTCAGCGTCGCGGACGTGGGCAGCCTGAACGGCACCTACGTCAACCGGGAGCGGATCGACGAGGTGCCGCTGAACAACGGCGACGAGGTGCAGATCGGGAAGTACCGGCTGGTGTTCTTCGCCGGCCACAACCGGGGGTACTGAACCCAACGTCGGCAGGAGCCCGAGTGAGCAGCGACACCTCTTCTTCTCTCGGGGCGGCCTACCCCGCGTCGTCCGGTCCGCAAGCGGACCGGGGCGTGCGCGGGGTGGTCGCGGGCCCCAGGCAGCCGGTTCGACCGGATCGGCCCGCCGGACGGCGGCACGGCGGTGACGAACTGCTGAGCATCGGCGCGGTGCTGGCATTCCTGCGTGACGACTTCCCCGAGGTGACGATCTCCAAGATCCGCTTCCTGGAGGCGGAGGGGCTGGTGGAGCCGCAGCGGACTCCCTCGGGGTACCGCAAGTTCAGCCCGGCCGACGTCGAGCGGCTGGCCTACGTGCTGCGGATGCAGCGCGACCACTACCTGCCGCTGCGGGTGATCCGCGAGCACCTGGACGCGATCGAGCGCGGCGAGGCCCCGCCCGCGCTGCCCGCCGCCGACAACCGGCCCGGGCCGCTGGAGGAGGCCGATCGCGAACTGGTGGCCTCGGCCGACGTCCCCTCCGGGGTCCGGCTGGGGCGCGCCGAGCTACTGGCCGCCGCCGAGGCCGGGGAGCGGGAGCTGGCAGAGTGGGAGTCGTACGGGCTGGTGGCGCCGGGCCCGGACGGCGGGTACGACGGCGAGGCGCTGCAGGTGGCCCGGCTGGTCGCGGAACTCGGCCGGTACGGGCTGGAGCCCCGGCACCTGAGAGCCATGAAGGCGGCGGCGGACCGCGAGATCGCGTTGGTGGAGCAGGTGGTGGCGCCGCTGCGGCGGCACCGGAACCCGCAGACCCGGGCGCACGCGGAGGCCACCGCACGGGAGCTCGCGACCCTGTCCGTACGGCTGCACGCGGCGATGGTCCAGGCCGGTCTGCGGACCCGTGCATAGCGTCCGAAGCGTCCTTCGCGCGTCGGGGGTGCACCGCGTTGACCAGCGGCGTCGGTCCTGCGCTTTCATATCCGGGGTCGGAGCCATAGGGTTGCCTGTGTGAATGAGCTCGACGTCGTGGGTGTCCGAGTGGAGATGCCTTCCAACCAGCCGATCGTGCTGCTGCGGGAGGTCGGGGGAGATCGCTACCTGCCGATCTGGATCGGCCCCGGCGAGGCGACCGCGATCGCCTTCGCCCAGCAGGGCATGACTCCGGTGCGCCCGCTGACGCACGACCTGTTCAAGGACGTCCTGGACGCGCTCGGTCAGCAGCTCACCGAGGTCCGGATCACCGACCTGCGGGAGGGCGTGTTCTACGCCGAGCTGGTGTTCGCCGGCGGGGTCGAGGTGAGTGCCCGGCCGTCCGACGCGATAGCGCTCGCCCTGCGCACCGGCACGCCGATCTACGGGAGCGAGGAGGTGCTCGCCGAGGCGGGCATCGCGATCCCGGACGAGCAGGAGGACGAGGTCGAGAAGTTCCGCGAGTTCCTCGACCAGGTGTCGCCCGAGGACTTCGGGGGCAGCGGTCCGCAGTAGCGCGGACGGGTCTGAGTGGCCGTTTCACGCGCCGTTTTGCCAAAAACCGTCGATCTACCCACACTAGGGGCACGAAAAACCACTCTCCTGAGTGATGTGGTTTGTCTGGCCCGGCGTGGCGATCGTTGACGGGTCATAGGGGACTGCCTACCGTCAGGAGTGGCTGTCTGGGTGGCCGATGCCCGCAGTCGGGTTGCCCGCAGCACAAGTGGACGGAGGTAGGCATGAGCAGCACCGGCGATGACGCGGCCGCGGGAGGCCTGTGCGCCGTGCACGTGCCCCGCACCGCTCGTACCGTGACCGACCTGCCGAGGATGGGCAGGTTCCCGGCCGTACAGCCGGGGCAGCCCGCCATCGAGCGGCTGGCCCCGACGTCCGAACTGCTCGGCTTCCGCGGCCCGACGGCCTGTGCGGCGGCCGGCATCACCTACCGCCAGTTGGACTACTGGGCCCGCACCGGACTGCTGGAGCCCAGCGTCCGGACGGCGTACCCGGCGACCAGCCAGCGGCTCTACAGCTTCCGTGACATCCTGCTGCTCAAGATCGTGAAGCGGCTGCTGGACGCGGGCGTCTCGCTGCAGAACATCCGGGTGGCCGTCGCCCATCTGCAGTCCACCGACCAGGCCGACCTGGCCGGGTTGACGCTGATGTGTGACGGCGCGACGGTGTACGAGTGCACCACGCCGCAGCAGGTGGTCGATCTGCTGAAGGGCGGTCAGGGGGTCTTCGGCATCGCGGTGGGAGCGGTCTGGCAGGAGCTGGAGCTGACCCTCGGTCGGCTGCACGCGGAGCGGACCGACACCGGCGAGACGCTGGTCGGGCACGACCCGGCGGACGAGCTGGCGCAGCGGCGCAACCGGGCGGTCTGAAGCACCGGCTCCGACCGGCTGGTGCGGCTCACCGATCTTGACGAGGCCGTGGGCCCGGACGGGGGAACCGTTCGGGCCCACGGCCTCGTCGTGTTGCCTGGTGAAACGGTCGAGGGAGGGCACGTGAGGGTCGGCACCGGGATATCGGGGTTGCTGCGGCGCCGGGTGGTGGGGATGCGGGTACGGCTGCGGGAGCGCCGTACCCAGCGCAGGGTCTTCCAGGTGACGACGCTGCTCTGCTCGCTGGCGCTCGCGCCGAGCGCCTGGCTGTGGATCGCGGCGGGGGACCGGGTGGGCACGGTGGAGAGCGCGCCGTCCGCGCCGGTCGCAGTGGTCTTCGGTGCGGGGCTGGACCAGGGCAAGCCCTCGCCGTACCTGGAGCACCGGCTGACGGCGGCGCTGGACCTGTACCGGGAGGGGAAGGTACAGGCCATCCTGGTGACCGGGGACAACGGGCGGGTCTCGTACGACGAGCCGGACGCGATGTACCGGTACCTGACCGAGCACGGGGTGCCGCAGGAGAAGGTGGTCCGGGACTACGCCGGCTTCGACACCTGGGACTCCTGCACCCGGGCGCACCGGATCTTCGGGGTGGACCGCGCGGTGCTGGTCAGCCAGGACTTCCACGTCCGGCGGGCGCTGGCGCTGTGCGAGGCGGCGGGCATCCGGTCGTACGCCGTCGGGGTGCCCGAGCTGCACGACGCCACCTGGCTGTACGGCGGCCTGCGGGAGATCGCCGGGGCGGGCAAGGCAGCGGTGAACGCCTGGCTGCGGCCGGACCCGGCGCTGCTCGGGCCCAAGGAGGACGGCATACCGAAGGCGCTGGCGCAGGCCGCGAAGCGGTAGCCGCCGGGGGTCGGCCGCCGGGACCCGGCCGGGTTCGTACGCACTGTCGGACCCGTGCGCGATGATCAGCGGGTGCGATCTCTGCCGAGCATCATCCACCTCGACATGGACGCCTTCTTCGCGGCGGTGGAGCAGGCGGCCAAGCCGAGCCTGCGCGGCAAGCCGGTGATCGTCGGCGGGCTGGGCGGGCGCGGGGTGGTCTCCACGGCCTCCTACGAGGCGCGCAGGTTCGGGGTGCACTCGGCGATGCCGATGGCCCAGGCGCGGCGGCTGTGCCCCAACGCGGCCTTCCTGTCCGGGCGCTTCGAGGCGTACCGGCGGAACAGCGAGATCGTGATGGGGCTGCTGCGGGAGCTGTCGCCGCTGGTACAACCGCTGAGCCTGGACGAGGCCTTCGTCGACCTGGAGGCCGGTCCGTACGGTCCGGTGCTGGCGGAGGCGGATCACGACACCGGTGAGCGGCTGGTGCTCGCCTTGGCGGAGGACCTGCGAGCGGACATCCACCGGCTCACCGGGCTGACCGGTTCGGTCGGGGCGGCGGGTTCCAAACTGATGGCGAAGATCGCCTCCGAGCAGGCCAAGCCGGACGGGCTGGTGATGATCGAGCCGGGGCAGGAGCGCGCCGTGCTCGGGCCCATGCCGGTACGGGCGCTGCCCGGGATCGGGCCAGCCACCGAGCAGGTGCTGCGGCGGGCCGGGCTGAGCACCGTGGCGGACCTCGCGGAGGCGGGGGAGGCGGAGCTGGTCGCGCTGCTCGGACGGGCGCACGGCGCTGGGATCCACCAGATGTCGATAGGGCTGGACGAGCGGCCCGTGGTCGCCGACCAGGACGCCAAGTCGGTCTCGGTGGAGGACACCTACGAGGTGGACCTGGCCGACCGGGACCGGGTGCTGCGCGAGGTCGAGGCGCTGGCCGCGCGGTGCGTGCGGCGGCTGCGGGCGGCCGGGCGCTCGGGGCGGACGGTGGTGCTCAAGGTCCGGCGGTTCGACTTCTCGACGCTGACCCGCTCGGAAACCCTCGGCGGCCCCACCGACGACGAGGCGGTGATCACCGCGACCGCGCGACGGCTGGCCGAGCAGGTGGACATCACCGGCGGGATCCGGCTGCTCGGCGTGGGCGTGGCCCAGCTGGCCGACTACACCCAGGAGGACCTGTTCGCGCAGGCGCTGCGGGAGGAGGCGGCGGAGCACGCCGAGGAGGCCGAGACGGCGGAGGCCGAGGAGGAGCCGGAGGAGGTCGTGGTGCGGCGATGGACACCTGGACAGGACGTCCACCACGGAGAGTTCGGGCCGGGGTGGGTGCAGGGCAGCGGCGTCGGTCGGGTCACCGTACGGTTCGAGACGCCGTGGAGCGAGCCGGGGCGGGTGCGGACCTTCGCGGTGGACGACCCGGCGCTGGAACCGGCGCGGCCGTTGCCGCTGCGGCGGGTTGAGGGCACGGATGACGTGGGGGACTCGGCGGGCTGACGGGTTCGGGACGCGGAACGGCCCCACCCGGTGGGGATACCGGGTGGGGCCGCATACCGTGCCGGACTCCGAACGTTCGTGATGCCCTCGCGACGTACGGAGGCCGGGCCCGCGCGCCCTGTCCCTGAGCGCGCGGGCCGGACGCCTGGTCAGGCGTCGGTCTTGACCAGCTCGGCGCTGGAGTCCTGCGGGGCCGAGCCGCCGAGGGCGGTGGCGGCAGGCTTGACGGTGCGGATCAGGAACGGGACGGCACCGGCGACGATGCAGACGACGGCCGTGGTCCAGAAGGCGTGCTTGTAGGCGTCCAGGGTGGGCAGCAGCACCGGGATCTTGATCGGGAGCTTCATGGTGTCGCCGGTCAGGATGGCGGTCATCACGGCGGTGCCGATCGCGCCACCGACGGTGCGCAGCACGGAGTTCATGCCGTTGGCGATGCCGCTCTGCTCGACCGGGACGGCGCCGTTAATGAAGGCCGGCATCGCGGCGAAGGCGAGGCCGATGCCGAGACCGAAGATGGCAGAGGCGGTGTAGATGTCGCCCTCGTGGCTGTGACGCAGGGCCAGGTAGGCCATCGCGACGGCGCCGAGGACACCACCGAGCACCAGCGGCAGACGGGGGCCGCGGCGGGCGATCAGCAGGGCGCCGAGCGGGGCGGCCACCATCGAGCCGATCGCGGACGGCAGCAGCATCACACCGGCGTGCAGGACGGTCGCGGTGAAGCCGTAGTGGGCGAGCTTCTCCGGGGTCTGGGCGAAGTTGCTGATGACCATGAACGAGCCGTACATGCCGAAGCCGATGAGCAGGCCGGCCAGGTTGGTGAAGGCCACGGCCGGACGGGACATCATCTTCAGGTCCACCAGCGGGTGCGAGACCTTGGTCTCGATGATCCCCCAGATCAGGGCGATCACGGCGGCGACGGCGAACAGGCCGAGGGTCTTGGTGGAGGTCCAGCCCCAGTGGTTGCCCTGGCTGACCGCGACCAGCAGGGCGGAGAGCCAGCCGGCCAGGGTGATCGCGCCGAGCGGGTCGGCGCCGCCGTCCTTGTCGGTCACCGGGTCGGACGGGACGCGGAAGGCCACCAGGGCGACTGCGATCAGGCCGAAGACCAGGCCCATCCAGAAGATCGACTTGTAGTTCCAGTGCTCCAGCAGGAGACCGGTCGCCACCAGGCCGAGGCCGGAGCCGACGCCCATCGAGGCGCTGATGGCGGCGACGCCGCCGGTCACCTTCTGCTTGGGCAGCTCGTCGCGGACGATGCTGATCGCCAGCGGCATCACGCCACCGCCGGCGCCCTGCAGGACGCGGGCGACGATCAACCAGGTGAAGGAGTGGGTGCCGACCGCCAGCGCCGACCCGGCGACCAGGCCGACCAGCGAGATGAGCAGCATGGGCTTGCGGCCCCGGAGGTCGCCGAAGCGGCCCAGCAGGGGAGTCAGCACGGCTGCGGAGAGCAGGTTGGCGGTCATCAGCCAGGTGATGTTGGACGCGGAGACGTCCAGCTCCTTGGCCAGCGAGGGCAGGATCGGGACGACCGCGGTCTGCACCACGCTGAACGACAGCATCGCCAGGATGAGGGCCGGCAGGACCCGGGCGTTGCTCTGCTTCTCGGCCGCGGTGGTGGGCTTGGGTGCCTCACTCACGGTTGCTTCCTCCCGTACATAGTGAATGATCTGAAGTAATCATGCGGGGAGATACTTCAGAGTGTCAAATATCGAGCGGTTAAGCTTTGGCAAAGGCGAAGGGTTGGCGCCTGCGGCGGGCTTGTGGGGAGGGGGATTGAGGGCATGGCAATGGCCCCGGACGTTGTCCGGGGCCATTGGGAGAGGTGTCAGGGAAGGGGGCGAGGTGAGGCGGCGCGCGAGTCGGGGCGAGGGGGCGGCGAAGGCGTGTTCGCCGGCGGGGTGGAGGCGGTGGATGTGTTGTCGTGGATTTCGACGTGTTCGCGCCGGAGTTCGTCGCGGACGACCTCCTCGGTGGTGTAGCGCTCGACGACCAGGCGGACCCGTTCGATCGGGGCGCGGTACTTGCGGACCACCAGGCGTTCCTCGCGGAGGGTGACCTGCTCGACCGCCTCGGCGAGAGCCTTCTCGGTGAGGGCGGAGCGCTCGGCCTCGCTCACCGGCATGCGCTCCACCCGGACGCGCTCGCGGACCACCGGGACGCGGCGCTCGACCTGTTCGCTGGTCACGTACTTGCGCAGCTTCGCGGTGCCCAGGATGTGCCACTGGGTGGTGATGTCCAGCCGCTCCTCACGGCAGGTGATCTCGACCGGGCCGCTCGGGGCCGAGGAGGAGGCGGCGCCGCCGGTGGCGGGCGCACGGGCGGCCCTGGTCTCGGCGGGCCGCGGCTTGGGCTCGACGGCGGGGGTGGCGGCGGGTGTGGGGGTGCCGACGGTCCGCGCCTTGGCCTCCGTGGCGGTGCTGCTGGTGGTGGCGGTGGTCGTCGTCGGGCCGGGATCGGGGGAGGGGAAAGCGAGCGGCTTGGTGGCCGCGGCGGCCGGAGTGGTGCCGAAGTCGAGGTCGCGTTGGGCGGTCCGGCTGCCCTCCTCGGCGGCTGGAGTGGTGCCGAAGTCGAGGTCGCGTTGGGCGGTCCGGCTGCCCTCCTCGGCGGCTGGAGTGGTGCTGAAGTCGAGGTCGGGCTGGGCGGTCCGGCTGCCCTCCTCGGCGGCTGGAGCGGTGCTGAAGTCGAGGTCGGGCTGGGCGGTCCGGCCGCCCTCCGAGCCGGTCGGGCGGCCATCCACCTGGGTGTCCAGGCCGTAGTAGCGGTAGAGCTGGAGCTCCTGGGCGGGCGAGAGGTGCTGGCCCACGCCGAAGTCCGGCGAGTCCTTCACCAGCGACTTGTCGTACGGCACCCGGAGCTCGTTGTCGGAGAACTCGCTGGTGGTGAGCGGGACGAAGGCGTCCCGGCCGAAGACGCCGGTCCGGACGGCTGCCCATTCCGGCTGGCCGGTGGCGTCGTCCAGGTACACCTCGTCGACCGTGCCGATCTTGTCTCCGTTGCGGTCGACCGCTTTGTGGCCGATGAGGTCCCGGGGGTCGATGTCGGTCTGCACTCTTGCCCTCCAGTGCGCTGCGCCTGCGGAACTCCCGCAGGTACGGCGGGTCGGAGCGCCGTCCCGTCCGCCACTTCACACCAAAAGGCATGAATCGGACGGGCGCGACCGGGGTGCGCCGGACGGGCTCCGCGCTGGGCCGTCCGGGGGACGCGCGTAGACCTCGAGTGACCTGACGCACCCGTGATCGGAAGGCCTCCCGCTGGTACCCTGGGCGGCGACCGCCGAGCCCGCTCGGGAGAGTCCCCGACGGCGAAAACCGCTGGTCGGGGCGCCGAAGGAGCAACTCCTCCCCGGAATCTCTCAGGCATCCGTACCGTGCGGGATAGGTCACTCTGGAAAGCAGGGCAGGACCGCCGGCGCGGGAGCCGGCGATCACCACCCTCACCGACGGTGCAAGCCGAC
This sequence comes from Kitasatospora sp. NPDC001159, assembly GCF_053598235.1. NCBI lineage: Bacteria > Bacillati > Actinomycetota > Actinomycetes > Kitasatosporales > Streptomycetaceae > Kitasatospora > Kitasatospora sp. NPDC001159. The sequence goes on along the minus strand of NZ_JBSFJV010000010.1, from coordinate 119,732 downwards.
GGAGCGCCACCAGCGCGACGTGCGGGCGAAGCTCTCAGGTCCCGATGACAGAGGGGGAGGCCTTTCGGGTTCGTCCGCCCAGGCCGGTCCGCTGTCCGCAGCGGTGAACGCCGGTCGGCGTGCGTACCCCCGCCGGTCCGTGACCAGGAGGCCTCGACCACCATGAACGCCCAGCCGAACGCGGGACGCCCCACCGGCGCCTCGACCCTCACCGAGCTTGAGCTGGCCAGCCCCTTCGAGAACCGCCACATCGGCCCCGACGCTGCCGCGCAGGAGAAGATGCTGGCGTCCGTCGGCTACGGCTCGCTGGACGAGCTCGCCGCCACGGCCGTTCCCGAGGCGATCCGCTCCATCACCGCCCTGGACCTGCCCGCCGGCCGCAGCGAGGCGCAGGTCCTCGCCGAACTGCGCGAGCTGGCGAGCCACAACAAGGTGCTCCAGCCGATGATCGGCCTGGGCTACTACGGCACCTTCACCCCGCCGGTGATCCTGCGCAACGTCATGGAGAACCCGGCCTGGTACACCGCGTACACCCCGTACCAGCCGGAGATCTCGCAGGGCCGCCTGGAGGCGCTGCTCAACTTCCAGACCCTGGTCTCCGACCTGACCGGTCTGCCCACCTCCGGCTCCTCGCTGCTGGACGAGGGCACCGCGGCCGCCGAGGCGATGGCGCTGGCCCGCCGCGTCACCAAGGTCAAGGGCGGCGTCTTCCTGGTCGACGCCGAGACCCTGCCGCAGACCGTCGCGGTGATCAACACCCGCGCCGTGCCGACCGGCGTCGAGGTCGTCGTCGCCGACCTGTCCGAGGGCATCCCGGCCGAGATCGCCGAGCGCGGCGTCTTCGGTCTGCTGCTGCAGTACCCGGGCGCCACCGGTGTGGTCCGAGACCTCGCCCCGGTGATCGAGCAGGCGCACGGGCTGGGCGCGATCGTCGCCGTGGCCGCCGACCTGCTGGCGCTGACCCTGCTCAAGTCCCCGGGCTCGCTGGGCGCCGACATCGCCTGCGGCACCTCGCAGCGCTTCGGCGTGCCGATGGGCTTCGGCGGCCCGCACGCCGGTTACCTGTCGGTGCGTGCCGAGTACGCCCGCTCGCTGCCCGGCCGCCTGGTCGGCGTGTCCGTCGACGCCGACGGCAACCGCGCCTACCGCCTGGCGCTGCAGACCCGCGAGCAGCACATCCGCCGCGAGAAGGCCACCAGCAACATCTGCACCGCCCAGGTGCTGCTCGCCGTGATGGCCTCGATGTACGCGGTCTACCACGGCCCGGACGGTCTGGCCGACATCGCCCGCCGCACCCACCGCTACGCCGCCGCCCTCGCCGAGGGCCTGCGGGCGGGCGGCGTCGAGCTGCTGCACGGTGAGTTCTTCGACACCGTCACCGCCGTCGTCCCGGGCCGCGCCGCCGAGATCGCCGCCGCCGCCCGCACCCACGGCATCAACGTCCACCAGGACGGCGCGGACCGGATCTCGATCTCCACCGACGAGACCACCACCCGCGAGCACCTGGCCGGCGTCTGGGCCGCGTTCGGCGTGCCCGCCGTCGAGGTGGCCGAGGCCGCCGAGACGCTGCCCGCCGCACTGCTGCGCGAGGACGAGTACCTGACCCACCCGGTCTTCCACAGCCACCGCTCGGAGACCGCCATGCTGCGCTACCTGCGTCGCCTGTCGGACCGGGACTACGCGCTGGACCGCGGCATGATCCCGCTGGGCTCCTGCACCATGAAGCTCAACGCGACCACCGAGATGGAGGCGGTGACCTGGCCGGAGTTCGGCCAGCTGCACCCCTTCGCCCCGATCGACCAGGCCGAGGGCTTCCTGACCCTGATCCGCCAGCTGGAGCAGCAGCTGGTCGAGGTCACCGGCTACGACGCCGTCTCGATCCAGCCGAACGCCGGCTCCCAGGGCGAGCTGGCCGGCCTGCTGGCCGTCCGTGCCTACCACCACGCCAACGGTGACACCCAGCGCGACGTCTGCCTGATCCCGTCCTCGGCGCACGGCACCAACGCCGCCTCCGCGGTGATGGCCGGCATGCGCGTGGTCGTGGTGAAGACCCTGGTCGACGGCGACGTGGACGTCGAGGACCTGAAGGCCAAGATCGAGCAGCACCGCGACAACCTCTCGGTGCTGATGGTCACCTACCCGTCGACCCACGGCGTGTACGAGACCCAGATCACCGACATCTGCGCCCTGGTGCACGAGGCCGGCGGCCAGGTCTACGTGGACGGCGCCAACCTGAACGCCCTGGTCGGCCTGGCCAAGCCGGGCAAGTTCGGCGCGGACGTCTCGCACCTGAACCTGCACAAGACCTTCTGCATCCCGCACGGCGGCGGCGGCCCGGGTGTCGGCCCGGTCGCGGTGCGCGCCCACCTGGCGCCGTACCTGCCGAACCACCCGCTGCAGGAGGAGGCCGGCCCGGCGACCGGCGTCGGCCCGATCTCGGCCGCGCCGTGGGGCTCGGCGGCGATCCTGCCGATCTCCTGGGCGTACGTCCGGCTGATGGGCGGCGAGGGCCTCAAGCACGCGACCCAGGTCGCGGTGCTGAACGCCAACTACATCGCCAAGCGGCTGGCGCCGCACTTCCCGGTGCTCTACACCGGCCCGGGCGGGCTGGTCGCGCACGAGTGCATCATCGACCTGCGCCCGCTGACCAAGGAGACGGGCGTCACGGTGGACGACATCGCCAAGCGCCTGATCGACTACGGCTTCCACGCGCCGACGATGTCCTTCCCGGTGGCCGGCACGCTGATGATCGAGCCGACCGAGTCCGAGGACCTGCACGAGATCGACCGGTTCTGCGACGCGATGGTCGCGATCCGCGCCGAGATCGACAAGGTCGGCTCGGGTGAGTGGGCCGCCGAGGACAACCCGCTGCGCAACGCCCCGCACACCGCCGCCACCCTGGCCGGCGACTGGGCGCACGGCTACTCGCGGCAGGAGGCGGTCTTCCCGGCCGGCGTGAACCCGGCGGACAAGTACTGGCCGCCGGTGAGCCGGATCGACGGCGCGTACGGCGACCGCAACCTGGTCTGCTCCTGCCCGCCGCTGGACGAGTACGGCGTCTGATCCTCATCGGACGGGCAATGGGGCAGGGCCCCGGCGGATCGGTTCGCTGGGGCCCTGCCCTTTGTCCCGCGCTATCAGGTCGGCGGCTGTCCCCCCGCGCCGTACGGTCCCGGGCCGTACGGAGCGGGCCGCCCACTCTCGGTCAGTGCTGTCTCGGGCCCGTGGTCTCTCAGGCCGCGTGGGCGACGGGGCGGCGCGGGGCGATCACCCGGCCGTCGGGCAGCAGCTCTCCGGTGTCCTCGAACAGCACGACGCCGTTGCAGAGCAGGCTCCAGCCCTGCTCCGGGTGGCAGGCCACCGGCACGGCCGCCTCGCGGTCCTCGGACTCGGCCGACGGGCACTCAGGACGGTGCTGGCACATACGCGTACCCTCGCTTCGCTCTGCGATCCTCCCCGTGGTGCGGTCCCGGAGATGGTGCCGTCCGGGGCCGCCGCGGCAGTCGGATCCTGTCCGCACGCCAGCCAGGTTTGACCAGCGCTCAAGTGGGTAGGACAGGTGGTCCTTCCACGCTGGTTCCCAGTGTCGGCATCTACGGACGCGCGCGCAGCGATTTCGTGACACGCGCCACAACTCCCGGGCAGAGATCACCCGTTCAGGTGGGGGCCGGGGGAAAATCGGGTACCGATGGGTCAGTCAGGGCATGGCCCGGTGGGGCCATAGCGAGTGGCCCGTACGGGTGGTGGCCGTTCGGGTGAGACCATCGGCCGTTCGGGCGAGGCCGCCGACGGGGTGCGCACGGCGAAGGGCCGCCGGGCGGACGGCCCGGCGGCCGGTGCGGAGGGGCGGGAGCGCGCCGACTCAGGAGGAGCCGAGCAGCAGCGTCCCGGCGAGCGGGGCGCGGGCGAGCAGCGGCAGCAGCTCGGCGGCCGGGTAGGCGCGGTGCGCGGTGACGCCGAGCGGGGCCGGGGCGAGCGGGATCAGCAGGTCGGCGGTCGGGCCGGCGTCGGGGCTGTGCAGCCAGAGCGCCGTCGCGTACTGGCCGGGGAAGGTGAGCAGCCGGGGCTGGCAGCGGGAGCGGGAGCTCTGGGCGAGCTGCCAGGCCTCGCGCAGCGCCCGGACGGTGGAGGAGAGGTAGGGGCCGGCGGTGAAGTGGGAGAAGGTGTGGCCCTCCGCGCTCTGTACCACCTCGGCGGCGGCGGCCACGTCGGCGCCGTCCTTGATCAGGAAGCGCCAGCCGGTCCGGTGGGCGGCGGGGAGCTCGGGGTGCGGGCCGTCCAGGACGTGCACCGCGAGCGGATGCGCGGGGAGCAGTGGTCCGGTCGGGTGACGCAGTGCTGCGGCGGCGGGCTGGCGCAGCGCGGTGTCCGAGTCGAGCGCGCCCAGGACCGCGCGCAGGGCGCTCGGCGGGGGCTGGGGGGTCTGCAGGGTCATGGCGGGGTCCGCCTCTCCAAGCGAGATCGGCGTGCGAGTGCGGCATACCGGCGTGGCGCGGTGCGTCTACGGTGACGGGGCCTGGCCGTGTCCGGTTGTGCAGGATCGCGGAGCCGGCGCGGTCGTCGCCGTCGACGAGGGACTCGGGGCGGGAAGAGACCGGCCGGAGCGCAGTGCGGATTCCTCGAATTCATCGAACAAATGCGCAGGGTGATCTGTTTATCACAGGCTGTGGCGTCGGGCAAGTCTGCAGATGGCCTGAATTTCCGTCAGTTGCCTTGCAATGCAAGCCAGTACAGGCATTCGGGTATCGATCTTCGAGGTGGGCATGATGCTTGCACGGTCGGTCGGCCGGGTGTCTCAGGAGGAGGGGACCGTGGGCGAGAAGGTCGTGGCGACTCGGGCGGATCTGGCGGACCGGCAGCAGTACCGGCTCAAGCTCCAGGCCTGCCTCGACGCGCTCGGGCGGATGCTGCGCGAGGACCGCTTCGACCGGCCGCGGGCCGTGATGGGGCTGGAGATCGAGCTCAACCTGGCCGACGAGCAGGGCCTGCCGGTGATGCGCAACGCCCAGGTGCTGAGCGCGATCGGCTCCAGCGACTTCCAGACCGAGCTGGGCCAGTTCAACATCGAGGTCAACATCGTGCCGCACCGGCTCTGCGGGCACGTCTTCGAGGAACTGCGCGAGGAGATCGACACCGGGCTGCGCTACGCCGACCGGCGGGCGGCCGAGGCCGGCGCCCGGATCGTGATGGTGGGCATCCTGCCGACCCTGGAGCACGACCACACCGGGCTGGACGCGATGAGCCACAACCAGCGGTACAGCCTGCTCAGCGACCAGATCCTGGCCGCCCGGGGCGAGGACATCGCGCTGGACATCGAGGGCGTCGAGCACCTCCAGCTGGAGTCGATCACCATGGTGGCCGAGGCCGCCGCGACCTCGCTGCAGTTGCACCTGCAGGTGACCCCGGAGCGGTTCTCCTCGGTGTGGAACGCCGCCCAGGCGATCTGCGGTCCGCAGCTCGCGCTCGGTGCCAACTCCCCGTTCCTGTTCGGCCGGGAGCTGTGGCGGGAGACCCGTCCGGTGCTCTTCCAGCAGGCCTGTGACACCCGTTCGGCGGAGCTCAAGGCCCAGGGCGTGCGCCCGATCACCTGGTTCGGCGAGCGCTGGGTGGACTCGGCGTACGACCTGTTCGAGGAGAACCTGCGCTACTTCCCGGCGCTGCTGCCGATCTGCGACGACGAGGACCCGCTGAAGGTGCTGGCCTCCGGCGGCGCGCCCCGGCTCGCCGAGATGCGGCTGCACAACGGCACCATCTACCGCTGGAACCGGCCGGTCTACGACGTCTCCGGCGGGGTCGCGCACCTGCGGGTGGAGAACCGGGCGCTGCCGGCCGGCCCGACGGTGGCCGACACGCTCGCCAACGCCGCCTTCTACTACGGGCTGGTGCGGGTGCTCGCCGAGCAGCCCCGGCCGGTCTGGACCCGGCTGCCGTTCGAGCGGGCGGACGAGAACTTCCGCCAGGGCGCCCGGTACGGCATCGACGCGGTGTTCCAGTGGCCGCGCCCCGGCCGGGCGGGCCGTGGCAGCGGGCTGCAGACCGTCTCCGCCGTCGACCTGGTGCTCAACGAGCTGCTGCCGATGGCCTACCAGGGGCTGGACGAGTGGGGCGTGGAGCCCGCCGACCGGGACCGCTACCTGGGGATCATCGAGCAGCGCTGTCTGCGCCGCACCAACGGCGCGGCCTGGCAGAGCGCGACCTTCCACCGGCTGCGCGAGCAGTACGGGATGGACCGCCCGGCCGCGCTCGCCGCGATGACCAGGCGCTACGCCGAGCACATGCGCGGCGGAGAGCCGGTGCACACCTGGCCGGTCGGCTAGCACCTCGGCTGTGTCAGGATGATCGCTCCGGCGGTCGGCCGACGGCCGGAGCGACCGCCCGTCCGCTGGAGCCTTCGTGACAACCCGCCCGACCGCGCCGGAGACCGTTCAGCCCACCCGCCGGCTGCTCGGCGTGGAGCTGCTGATCGTCCTCGGCCTCTCCCTCGGGGCCAGCGGGATCGGCGCGCTGATCAGCTTCGGGGGCTCGCTCACCGAACCGCTCAAGCTCGGCCAGCAGGTCGCCACGCTGAACGGCTCGCGCGCGCCCGGGCGGCCCTGGCTGGACCTGGTGTGGCAGCTCTACTACATCGGGCGCGGGTTGATGCCGGTGGTCCTGGTCGGCTACCTGCTGGTACGCGAGGGCACGTCGCTGCGGGTGCTGGGCTTCGACCTGCGCCAGAAGCTGCGCGACCTCGGCCGGGGCTCGGCCGTCGCGGCGGCGATCGGCGGCTCCGGGCTGGTGCTGTACCTGGCCTCGCAGGCGGCCGGGTACAACCTGACGGTCGCGCCCTCCGGACTGCCGGACGTCTGGTGGCGGGTACCGGTGCTGGTGCTCTCGGCCTGGCAGAACGCGATCCTGGAGGAGGTCGTCGTCCTCGGCTACCTGCTGCGCCGGCTGGGGCAGTTGGGGTGGTCCTGGCCGACGATGCTGGTGGCCAGCTCGGTGCTGCGCGGCTCGTACCACCTGTACCAGGGGGTCGGCGGTCTGGTCGGCAACATGGTGATGGGGGCGGTGTTCTGCCTGCTGTACCGGCGCTGGGGGCGGGTGATGCCGCTGGTGGCGGCGCACGCACTGATCGACACGGTGGCCTTCGTCGGGTACGCGCTGCTCGCCGGGCACGTCAGCTGGCTGCCGACCCCCTGACCGCCGACCGCTTGGCCGCCGATCCCTCGGCCGTCGACGCCCGGCCGCGCGGCGGGCGGGCGAGCAGCCGGTCGACGTGCCGGCGCTGAAGGCCCTGGCCGGGATCGATCGGCAGCAGCAGCCGGTCGCGGCGCCACAGCGACCTGCGGACCAGCCGGGACGGGATGACGTCGTCCACCCAGGCGAACGGACGGCCACCGGCGTAACGCAGCAGCGGGGCCCACTTGCGGCCGGAGAACAACCCCATCAGCGGGACGCGCGGGTCGCCGGGCTGCGGGACGTACCCGGTGAAGCGGACGAAGGGGAGCGGGTCCAGGCCGATCGCCGGGGCGATGTGGGTGTTGGCCTGCTCCTCCCAGGTGGTGGCCCAGACCAGCTCGTACGTTCCGGAGAGTTCGCGCAGCCACTGGCCGTGCTTGGCGGCGAGCAGGACGGCATAGCCGAGCAGGGTATGGGAGTCGAACCCGGCGTCCGGATGCGGGCAGACCGGGTTCAGCACCCCGTCGACGTCCAGGAACAGCAGTGGTTTCGGCACCGGTGGGCCCTCCGAGTGGATGGTGTGTCCTACTCGGTCGGACGAAACACGGGCAGCACTGGTTGCTCTTCGGCGGGCGCACGTGGGGCGCACAGGGCGCTCACGGCGCGGGCGCGGGCTCGGGGGCTGGCACCGGTGCGTCCGGGGTGCTTCGGTGGGGGCTCCGGCGGGCGAGCCGGCGGACCTGGGGGTCGAGCAGGACGGCGGCGCTGAGCAGCAGGCACAGCACGGCGCAGATCCAGAGCGCGCCGCCGTTGCCGAGGACGGCGAAGGCGGTGGCGATGGGGGCGCCGGCGTTGCCGAGGCCGCTGATCACGGTGGCGGCGGTCTGGATGCGGAAGTTGCGGCTCGCGCAGGCGAAGCGGCGGGCGGCTGTCGGTGGGGCTGGGGTCGGCACCCAGCGACTATGGCCTTGAGTTCGTACGGGTGTCCACGGGGTTTGACACCTGGGTCGGCGGTCAGCCGAGATGGCCCCGGAGGAAGGTGACGGTCCGGCGCCAGGCGATCCGGGACTGCAGGGCGTCGTAGGTGCCGAGCGGGTTCTCGTCGTTCATGAAGGCGTGCCCGGCCGGGTAGAAGTGGATTTCGGGGCGGACGTCGGTGGCCTCGCCGATCCGGATCGCGGCTTCGTCCACGGCAGCCATCGGGATCGAGCCGTCGAGTTCGCCGTAGTGCCCCAGGACGTGGGCGGTCAGACCGCGGTAGTCGAACTTCGGGTCGGGCGGCAGACCGTAGAAGGGGACCACGGCCGCCACCTTGTCCCCGGACCGGGCGGCGAGCAGCAGGGCGAAGCCGCCGCCCATGCAGAAGCCGACCACGCCGACCGCGTCGCCGACCGTGCCGTCCAGGGAGAGCAGGTGGTCGACGGCGCCGGAGAGGTCCTCGACGGCCCGTTCGACCGGGAGTTCGCGCTTGAGGCGGGCGGCTTCGGCGCGGTCGTGGGTGGTGGCGCCGCCGAACAGGTCGGGGGCGAGGACGGTGAACCCCTCGGCGGCGAAGCGGTCGGCCATGTCCGCGACGTGCGAGGTGAGCCCCCACCACTCCTGCACGACGACCAGGCCTGGCCCGACCCCCTGCGGAGGGCGGGCCAGGTACCCGTGCGCGGTGCGGCCGTTGCTCGGGAAGGTGACGTTCTGCCGGGAGCCGCCCTGGTCAGGCATGGCTTCCTCTCGGTGGGTCGGGCCGCGTGCGGCGTGGGTGCGGAAGGGAGCGGCTTCTCAGCCCATCTCCTCCAGGGCGCGGCCCTTGGTCTCCTTGATGCAGAAGGCCACGAACGGGATGGAGAGCAGCGCGAAGGCGGCGTAGATGACGTACGTCGCGGAGAGGTTCCAGTCGGCGAGGTCCGGGAAGCTGACGGTGATCGCCCAGTTGGCAATCCACTGGGCCGAGGCGGCGACCGACAGCGCCAGTGCCCGGATCCGGTTGGGGAACATCTCGCCGAGCAGCACCCAGACCACCACGCCCCAGGAGAAGGCGAAGCACAGCACGAAGACGTGCGCGGCGATCAGGGCGACGGTGGCGTGGGTGTTGTCGAGGGTGGCGGTGTCGCCGGTGCCGTGCCGGTAGGAGAAGGCCCAGGCGGCCGTGCCCAGCGCGACCGCCATGCCGACGGAGCCGGCCAGGGCGAGCGGCTTGCGGCCGATCCGGTCCACCAGGACCATCGCGATCACCGTACCGATCACGTTGATGATCGAGGTGGAGAGGCTGATCAGCAGCGAGTTGGACTCGTTGATGCCGACCGACTGCCAGAGGAAGGAGGAGTAGTAGAAGATCACGTTGATGCCGACGAACTGCTGGAACACCGAGGCGCCGACACCCACCCAGACGATCGGCAGCGGACCGAAGCGGCCGCCGAGCAGGTCCTTCAACCGGGGCTTGTGGGCGGACTCCAGCACCGCGCGGATCTCCGCCACCCGGGCGTCCAGGTCGACGTCCTCGCCCTCGACCTCGACCAGCACCTCGCGGGCCTGCGCCTCGCGGTGGTCGGCGATCAGGAAGCGCGGCGACTCCGGGATGGACAGCGCCATCAGGCCGTACACCAGGGCCGGGACGGCCTCGACGCCGAGCATCCACTGCCAGGCCTGGATGCCGCCGAGGTGGCCGGTGGACTCGCCGCCGGCGGCCTGGTTGAGCGCCCAGTTGGCGAGCTGGGAGACCGTGATGCCGAGCACGATCGCCATCTGCTGGAAGGAGGCGAGCCGGCCGCGGTAGGCGGTGGGGGCGATCTCGGCAATGTAGGTCGGTGCGATCACCGAGGCGATGCCGATCGCGACGCCGCCGACCACGCGCCAGATGGCGAGCATCTCGATGTTCGGCGGGAACATCGAGCCGATGCCGCTGGCCGCGAAGAGTACGGCGGCCAGCAGCATCGTGCGCACCCGGCCGAGGTGGTCGGCCAACCGGCCGGCGACCACCGCGCCGGCGGCCGAGCCGAGCAGCGCGATGGCCACCACGAAGGCGGTGGTGCCGTGGCCCACCCCGAAGTGCTTCTGGATGCCCGTCACCGCACCGTTGATCACCGCGCTGTCGTAGCCGAACAGGAAGCCGCCCATGGCGGCCGCCGCGGAGATGAACACCACGTGCCCGAGGTGGGCCTCGCAGGAAGCCCGCGGACTGTGGACTGTGGACACGCGCGCTCCCCGAGGTGGACGGGCCCGGACTGACGGCGGGGCAGGACTCGTCTCACATTCGAGCAGCGCGGCGGCCGATCTGCCCGAGTTGATGGCCGATCGGGTGATCCGAAGTCAGTCAGCGGCGCGCGCCGTGGCCGTGCGCCGTTGGTGGCGCCGCAGCAGCTGGGTGCGGGCGGCGGCGTCCTGGTCGCGGCGGCGGGCGGGGCCGCTCGCGCGCTCGGTGAGGCGCTCGGCGATGGCGTGCTGCTCCTCGGCGGGCTTCTTGTCGTCGTACTTGAACTTGGCCCGCACCTCGCGGACCGTCAGACGGAGCCCGCGCAGACCGGGCAGCAGCCGGGCGAACTCGCCCTCGCCGGGGACCACCCGGACCTCCGGGGTCTCCGGCTGGAAGTGCGCCAGCTGCCGGTTGAGGATCTCCGCCTTGCCCGCGGCCGACTCGACGATCTCGGCAGTGCAGTGGAAGTGGACCGAGGCGTAGTAGCTGGTGGGCGTGCCGGGTGCGCCGCGCCAGTGGCCGGGGGCGAAGGCGTAGCCGTCGGTTACCGCGAGGGTGACGTTCGGGTCGGCCCGGATGGCGGCGAGCAGAGGGTTGGGCGCGGCGAGGTGGAGCAGGATCTCGCCGAACTCGGCGTCCAGCAGGAAGTGCGTGGGGACCAGCACCGGGCCCTCGTCGGGGCGGCCGTTGGCGGCGAGCAGGCCGAAGTCGCGGCCCTCGGCCAGCCAGGCGCGCCACTCGTCCTCGTCGCCGCGGTCCCAGGACCTGATCAGCATCGGTGCGCCTCTCCTCAGCGGGGGTAGCCGCGCAGGTGCGCGGGCAGCGGAACGGACTCGTCGTGCGGGACGGGGCTGCCGTGCACGGTGGTGACGGGGATCAGGCCGGACCAGTACGGCAGGTCGGCGTCCGAGGGGTCGTCGTCGGCGCCGTCCTCGCGGGTCTTGGCCGAGACCTCGTCCAGCTCCAGCCGGATCACGGCGGTGGCGGCGAGCTCCCTGGCGTTGGCCGGGCGGACCTCGCCGGAGCGGCCAGGGATCGCATGGTCGACCAGGGCGGCCAGTGCGACGTCCAGCTCCTCGGGGTCGGTTACCTGGTAGGCGGTGCCGTGGGCGACCACCGAGCGGAAGTTCACCGAGTGGTTGAACGCGGACTTGGTCAGCACCAAGGCGTCGACCTGGGTCACGGTGACGCAGACCGGCATGCCGTGCTCGCCGGAGGCACCGCGCAGCGGGCGGCTGCCGGTGGAGCCGTGGACGTAGAGCCGGCTGCCGACCCGGGCGAAGATCGTCGGCAGTACGACCGGCGCGCCGTCGGCGACGAATCCGAGGTGGCAGATGTAGGCACTGTCGAGGATGGCGTGGATCGCCTCCTGCTCCCAGGTGGCCCGGTCCCTGTACCGGGTGGGGGTGGTGCGGGGGGTGCGGGAGTAGACGGCGTCGCTGGTCGGCGTCGTGGCGCTGGGTGTCGGCGTGTCCGGCATGACAACCTCTATGTACTAGTGCATAATCTTCTTTGTGCTAGGAGACTATCCGCTGAAAGGGCGACGCGCCAGCGAAATCGCGGCCCACATCGAACAGGGCGTGAGCAGCGGGCGGCTCGCGCCCGGAACCGCGCTGCCCCCGCTGCGCGACCTCGCCGCTGAACTCGGCGTCAACCCCAACACCGTGGCCGCCGCCTACCGACTGCTGCGCGACCGGGGCGTGATCGAGACGGGCGGCCGCAAGGGCAGCCGGATCCTGCCCCGGCCCGCGCTCACCCCCCGCGACCAGATCCGCATCCCGGTGCCGCCGCACGCCCGCGACCTGTCCGCCGGCAACCCCGACCCGGCCCTGCTGCCCGACCTCGCCCAGGCCCTCGCGGCCGCCGCCGAGGCAGCCAAGGCCGAGCCCGTGCTCTACGGGCACCCGAACATCGACGCCGGACTGCTCGCGCTCGCCCGCACCTCCTTCGAGGCCGACGGGCTGCCCGGCGGCCCGATCGTGGTCGCCTCCGGCTCGCTGGACACCATCGAGCGCACCCTCGGCGCCCACCTGCGCCCCGGCGACGCGGTGGCGGTCGAGGACCCGGGCTGGGGCAGCCTGCTCGACCTGCTGCCCGCGATGGGGCTGCGGCCCGCGCCGGTGCGGCTGGACGACGAGGGGCCGCTGCCGGACTCGCTGGCCGCGGCGCTCGCCGAGGGGGCCCGCGCGGTGGTGGTGACCAGCCGGGCGCAGAACCCGACCGGCGCGGCGCTCACCGCGCGGCGGGCCGAGGAGCTGCGGCCCGTCCTGGCCGGGCACCCCGGGGTGCTGCTGATCGAGGACGACCACGGGCACGGCATGGTCGACCAGCCCTACCACCCACTGGTCGGTGCCGGCTCGCGGCACTGGGTGGTGGTGCGCTCGGCGGCCAAGGCGTACGGGCCGGACCTGCGGGTGTCGGTGGCAGTCGGCGACGAGGAGACGATCGGACGGGTGGCCGGACGGCTGCGGCTGGGCGCCGGGTGGGTCAGCCACCTGCTGCAGCGCGCCGTCGCCGAGCTGTGGCGCACAGATGCGGCGCCGGTCGCGCGGGTGGCCGCCACGTACCGGGCGCGGCGGGACGCGCTGCTGGGCGAACTGGTCGCGCGGGGGATCGCGGCGCACGGGGAGAGCGGGCTGAACGTCTGGGTGCCGGTGCCGGACGAGACCTCGGCGCTGGCGGCGCTGGTGCAGCGCGGCTGGGTCGCGGCACCCGGGGCGCGGTACCGGATCCAGTCGCCGCCCGGGCTGCGGTTCACGACGGCCCGGTTGGAGGCGGCCGACGCGCGGCGGTTGGCCGAGGATCTGGCGGAGGTGCTGGGGTCGGGCGCGGCCGGTTCGCGGCTGGTGTGAGCGGGGCGGCCGGGGCTGACGGGGGAGGGTGAATTGCGGGCGGAGTCCGGTGGCGCGGTGAACCGCGGGTGCGGGCTGGTCTGAACCCGTCGGTAACAAATGCGGAAACCTGGCGCAGACGCCTAGCGGTGGGGGGCGAGGCCATGTCATCTTCATCGCGCCACCGGCCGGCGGCCCACCCTCACCTACGCGTCTTCCCGTCCCCACGCCGCGGGGAGACCGAGCCGCAGGAGTTCCGCCGTGCCCGAAAACCGTGCGAGCATCACCCGCAGCGCCCCTCGACTCGGCCGTCGATTGCTTGCCGCAGCCTTCGCCCTGCCGCTGACCGTGGCCGGACTGGCCGTCGCCGCGCCCGCCTCGGCCGCCGCCCCGGCCGGCCCCACCGCGAGCGTCACCCTCGGAGACAGCTACATCTCCGGCGAGGCCGGGCGCTGGATGGGCAACGCCGCCGGCACCAGCGGCAGCCACAACGGCACCGACCGGGCCTGGAACGGCAGTTCGGCCGATCCGTCGGTCGTCTACGGCACCACGGCGGTGAGTGGCTGCGACCGCTCCGACGTCGCGGAGGTGCTCGGCGCCCCCACCGTGGCGCAGAACCAGATCAACCTGGCCTGCTCCGGCGCCGTCACCGCGAACATCTTCCGCGCTTCCAACGGCGGTCAGTCACTCAAGGGCGAGGCTCCGCAGGCCGACCAACTCGCCACCGTGGCACAGCAGAACGACGTCAAGCTGATCACGCTGTCGATCGGCGGCAACGACCTCGGCTTCTCCGGGATCATCTCCAACTGTGTACAGGACTACCTGTTCTGGTACTCGTACTGCCACGACTCGGCGCAGTCCCAGATCGACGCGCAGATGCCGACCGCGATGGCCGGGGTCGGCAAGGCGATCGACGAGATCCGCGCGGTGATGTCCGACGCGGGCTACGCGCAGTCGGACTACCGGCTGGTGCTGCAGTCCTACCCGTCGCCGATCCCGCGCGGTGCCGAGATGCGGTACCCGGAGAGCGGCTGGACCCGGTCGAACACCGGCGGTTGCCCGTTCTGGAACGCGGACGCCGACTGGGCCCGCGACACGATGGTGCCCGAGATCTCCAAGGCTCTGGCCGGAGTCGCGGCGTCCAAGGGCGCGCAGTTCCTGGACCTGTCCGACATGCTGCAGGGCCGCGAGGTCTGCTCGACGGCCACCGGGCAGCCGACCGCGACCAGTGGCCCGTCCGCGACCAGCAGCGAGTGGGCGCGGTTCCTGGACGGTGGGCTCAACACCACCCAGGGCGCGCTGCAGGAGTCGATGCACCCCAACTACTACGGGCAGTTGGCGCTCGGGCGCTGCCTGACCCTGCTGTGGGGCCAGACCAACGGTGACTACGCCTGCCGCAACACGGCCGGGCGGGACGCGAGCGGGATGTACCTGGCCGCGCGCTGACCGCGCGCTTCGGTGCCCCGCTGCGGTGTTCTTCGCAGCGGGGCATCGAGGTGTGCTGCTGTGGTCAGCCCTTGGCGAGCAGGGACTGGGCGTGAGCCCTGACCTGGTCCTTCGTCAGATAGGCATCGGTGTACTCGAAGTCCTGCAGCCGGGCGGGCTGGCGGGCCAGGAATCCGGTGCGGACGAAGTCGTCCCCGGCGGTCGCGTTGAGCAGCCAGTTCGCACCCACCCGGAACTTGGCGGCGTTGGTGCGCATCGCCATCAGGTGGTAGCCACGGGCCACCAACTGGGCCGGGATGCCGTGCAGTTCGACGCCGACCGGCTTGGAGACCGCGTCCTTGCCGCCGAGGTCGACCACCAGGCCCAGATCCTTGTGGTAGTACGGCTCCAGCGGCTGGTTGTGGAGCGAGGCGATCACGTTGTCGGCCACCGCGCGACCCTGCCGGGCGGAGTGCTGGGCGGTGGGCGGGCAGACCGCGCCGTCGCCCTTGGCGAGGTCCGGGACGGCGGCCGCGTCACCGAGCGCGAACACGCCCTCGAACTGCGGCACCCGCATCTCCGCCGTCACGGCGAGCCGGCCGCGGACCGTCTCCGCGTCCAGGGTGCCGATCAGTGGACTCGCCGCCACGCCGGCGGTCCAGATCAGGGTGCGGCAGGGGATCACCCGGCCGTCGGTGAACTTGACCGACTCGGCGCCGACTTCGGCCACCGAGACGCCCAGCGACACCTCGATGCCACGGTTGCGCAACACCTCCAGGGCGGCGGTGCCGAGCACGTCGCCGAGCTCGGGCATCAGCTTGGGGGCGATGTCGACCAGATGCCACTTGATCTGCTGGGCGTCCAACCGCGGGTAGCGGCGGGCGGCGGCGGTGGTGAGGCGCTGCAGGCAGGCGGCCGTCTCGGTGCCCGCGTAGCCGCCGCCGACCACCACGAACTGCAGCCGGGACTCACGCTCCCGCTGGTCCAAGGTGGCGGAGGCGAGGTCGAGTTGGGCGATCACGTGGTCACGGACGTAGGTCGCCTCGGCGAGCGTCTTCATGCCGCGGGCGTAGTCAGTGAGGCCCGGGATGTCGAAGGTGCGGGTGATGCTACCGGGGGCGAGCACCAGGATGTCGTACTTCCGCGCGACCACCTCGTCGGTGATCTTGCGGACGACGCAGACCTTGGAGGCCGGGTCCACCCCGATGGCACCGCCGGGGACGATGTGGGTGCGGCGCAGGGACCGGCGCAGGGAGACGGCCACGGACTGCGGGGTGAGGACGCCGGCGGCGACGTGGGGGAGGAGGGGGAGGTACAACTGGTAGCTGAACGGCGTGACCAGCGTGATCTCGGCCTCCGAGGGCGAGAGCTTGCGTTCGAGGCGGCGGGCGCACTCCAGGCCGGCGAAGCCACCGCCCACGATCAGGATCCGAGGTCGTTCCATCGCTCATCCCTTTGTCGTGCTGGTCGTACCGTGAAGGCCCCCATTACTGTCCGCCACACTCGCACGGAGCAGCGGGGGCTGCCACCGGGGGCGGGCGGCTGAGTGAGCGGGGAGTGGTTCGGGTCGTGAGCAGGGGCGTGGGCACCGATAAGCTGTCGAGCGTGCTCCCCGAGGTGACGGCGGTCCGCTATGTGACGCCACTGCGAGAAGGCGGCTCGATGCCGGGCCTGGTCGAGGCCGACGACCGGCGGTTGTACGCGCTGAAATGGGTCGGCGCGGCACAGGGCCGCAAGGCCTTGGTGGCGGAGGTGCTGGCCGGGGAGTTGGGCCGGCGGCTCGGGCTGCCGGTGCCGGAGCTGGTGACCGTCGACCTGGACCCGGTGCTCGCGCGCAGTGAGCCGGACCACCAGATCCAGGACCAGATGCGGGCCAGCGGCGGTACCAACCTCGGGATGGCCTTCGTTAGCGGCGCGCTCAACTTCGATCCGCTCTGCTTCGACGTGGACCCCGAACTCGCCGGTCAGGTGCTCTGGTTCGACGCGCTGATCGGCAACGTCGACCGCTCCTGGCGCAACCCCAACCTGCTGGTGGCGACCGGTGGGTTGCGGCTGATCGACCACGGCGCGAGCCTGATCTTCCACCACAACTGGGCGGGCGCCGCCGCCTGGGTGCGCCGCCCGTACGACGCCTCCGACCACGCGCTGCTGCGCGCCCGGCCGGACCTGGCGGCGGCGGACAAGGAACTGGCGCCGCTCGCGGAGGCGGCGATCGAGGCGGCCGTGGCGCAGATCCCCGAGGTCTGGCTGCTGGACGAGTTCGGCTTCGACTCGCCCGAGGAGGTCCGCGCCGCCTACCGTGCCCAGCTGACCGAGCGACTGGCCGGTCCGCGTGACTGGCTGCCGGAGGTGCCCGCATGACCGAGCCGCTGTCGGCCGCGTTGCCGGCCGTCGTCGAGCTGTACGACTACGAGTACGCCGTGATCCGCGCGGTGCCGCGGGTCGAGCGGGGCGAGTGCGTCAACGTCGGGGTGCTGCTGTACTGCCGGCAGAACGCGCACCTGGCGGCGCGGACGCACCTGGACCAGGCCCGGCTGCTGGCGCTGGACCCGGTGGCGGACGTGCAGGGGGTACGGCGGGCGCTGCAGGGGATCGAGGCGGTCTGCCTGGGCGGGCCGCAGGCCGGTCCGGCAGCCTCGGACAGTCCCGGGCAGCGGTTCCGCTGGCTGACCGCGCCGCGCAGTGCGATCGTCCAGCCGGGGCCGGTGCACACCGGGCTGACCGCGGACCCGGAGGCGGAGCTGCGGCGGCTGTTCGACCAGCTGGTGCTCTGATCCTGCTGTGGATGGCGGTCCTGTGAGGCGGCTCGCCGACGGTTGCCGTGGTCAAAGCTTGAGTTACTGAAGCACTCGGTCGTACGCTGGCCCCATGGGTTCGACCTCGACGACGACCGTACCGACCAACGCCGAGCTGATGGAGGCGTTGGCCGCCGTCGGTGCCGCGTATTTCCAGGACTTCGCGGCGGCCGCTGCCCGGCACGGACTCTCCTCCTCGCAGGCGAAGGCGCTGGGCGCGGTCCAGGAGCCGGTGCCGATGCGGGCGCTGGCCGGGCGACTGGGCTGTGACGCGTCGAACGTGACCGGGATAGTGGACCGGCTGGAGTCGCTGGGTCTGGCCAACCGCGAGGCGGCGGCTGGTGACCGCCGGGTGAAGATCGTGGTGATCACGGACGAGGGCCGGGAGATCCTGAACCGCATCCGGGGCGAGATGGGCCGCACCCATCAGGCCTTCGAGGCGATGACCGACGAGCAGCGGGTCAACCTCCACTCGATCTGTGCGCAGGTACTGCCGGTGCTGGCCGGCCGGACGGGCGGCGTGCAGCAGTAGCGGGCCGCCCGCCCGGCGACGCTCAGGGCGTCTCAGGTGGCAGCGCCTCGGCCAGTTCCGGCGGCAGCGGTCGGTGGTACAGCAGGGTGAGCGTGCGGGTGGCGCGGGTGAGCGCGACGTAGCGGTCCCGCGGGCTGAGGTCCGCGGGTTCGACCACCACGACGTGGTCGAACTCCAGGCCCTTGGCCGCCGTGACGGTCAGCGCGCCCAGCGCCGGTGCCAGCGCATCCGGCGCGATGACGCCCAAGGTGCCGCCCGGCGTCGGCAGTTCGGCCAGCGCGGTGGCGAAGTCGCGGTCCGGGACGAGGACGGCGCGCGGCCGTTCGGTGCCCGGGTGGACGCACTCGGGCGGCTGCTGGTCGGGTGCGGCGGTGCGCAGCACGGCGGTGGCGAGGGCCATGACCGGCTCCGGCGTGCGGTAGTTGACGGTGAGCCGCTCCTCGCGCCAGCGGCCGGGCAGGTGCGGGTCGAGCATCTCGGCCCAACTGCGGGCGCCGGCGGGGGACCCGGTCTGGGCGAGGTCGCCGACGACGGTGAGCGAGTTGGTCGGGATGCGGCGCAGCACGGTGCGCCAGGCCATCGCGGAGAGCTCCTGTGCCTCGTCCACCACGACGTGGCCGTAGGCCCAGGTGCGGTCGGCGCCGGCGCGTTCGGCGGTGGAGCGGTACGGGCCGTCGTCCTGGAAGCGTTCGGCCAGTGCGGCGGCGTCGAGCAGGGCGTCGTCGGTCTGTCCGGTGATGGTCAACACGCCCCGGGCGAAGTCGAGTTCATCCGGGTCGTGGTCGGAATCGGACTCGGTGGCCGGGTGGGGTTCGCCGAGCAGTTCGGCCGCCTCGTCCAACAGCGGGACATCCTCGACCGTCCAGGGGGAGTCGGCCGGGCGGAGCAGGGCGGCGGCGTGCTCGGGGGCGACCTCGGCGAGCAACTCCCGGTCGGTGAGCAGTCGTTGGACCAGCTGCTGCGGGGTGAGGGTTGGCCAGAGCGGGTCGAGCACGGCGCGGACGTCCTCGCGGGCCCACAGCTCGCGCGGGGCGTAGTGCGCCTCCTCCTCGTCGTACGGGCGGCCGAGGGCGAGCGACTGGCCGATGGCGAGGGCGTCCAGCAGGGTGCGCAGGTAGAGCGCCCGGGCCCGGTTGTGCGGTACCCGCAGGCCGCGCGCGGCGTCCCGGGCCTCGGCGCAGGCGCGGGCGGAGACCCGCAGCCCCTCGCCCAGGTCGAGGCCCTCGGCGGGGGCCGACTGGTGGGCGGCGACGGCACGTCGGAGCACCTCGGTCATCCAGGGACCGCCCTTGGCGAAGGCGGCGGCGGGGGCGTCGCCGAGGGCCGTGGTGGCGTCGGGGAACAGCTCGCCGACCGTGCGCAGCACCACCTCGGTCTCGCCCAGAGCGGGCAGTACCTCCTCGATGTACCGGAGGAAGCCCGGGTTGGGGCCGATGACCAGCACACCCCGGCGCTCCAGTGCGGCCCGGTGGGTGAACAGCAGGTAGGCGGCGCGGTGCAGGGCGGCGAGCGTCTTGCCGGTGCCGGGGCCGCCCTGGACGACCAGGGCGCCGGGCAGCGGGGAGCGGATCACCCGGTCCTGCTCGGCCTGGATGGTGGCGACGGCGGTGCCCATCCGGCCGGTGCGCTCGCGGGCGAGGGCGGCGAGCAGGGCGGCCTCGCCGACCAGGGTGCGCCGGCCGGACTCGTCCAGTGCGGCGAGGTCGAGCGCCTCGTCGTCCAGCCCGGTGAGGGTGCGGCCCGCGGTGTGCAGATGGCGGCGGCGCAGCACGGCACCCGGGCTGGCGGGGGTGGCGGTGTAGAACGGGCGGGCGGCGGGGGTGCGCCAGTCGAGCAGCAACGGCTCGTAACGCTCGTCGGTCAGGCCGACGCGGCCGATGTAGCGGACGGTGCCGTCGCGCTGGTCGAGCCGGCCGAAGCAGAGGCCGCGCTCCACGGCGTCGAGCCGGGCGGCGTGCCGGGCGGCCTCGCGGGCGCGCACCTCGCGTTCCAGCCGGGCCTGGTGGGTGCCGCCGGCGCCCGCGCCGTCGTGGGCGCTGTCCCGGGTGCGGCGGGCCCGCTCTCGGACGGTGTCCAGGCGGGCGTAGAGCCGGTCGAGGTGGGCCTGTTCGGTGCGCAGTGCCTCGGCGAGGGCACCGCTGGAGTTCCATGCAGTCGCTGGAGTTCCGTTCATTGCTGTGGTATCCTTGCGGCGAGAAGTTTGTGCAGTGCTTCCTGACGGGCGTTCAATCGGCCCAGCCTACCCCATCCGCCGACGTCCGGCGTGACCTCGGCTGTTAGGCTTGCGAAGCGTGAGCGCGAAGCCCCAGATCCCCAATGTCCTGGCCTCCCGGTACGCCTCGGCGACCCTGGCCCAGCTGTGGTCCCCCGAGCACAAGGTGGTCCTTGAGCGCCACCTGTGGCTCGCCGTCCTGAAGGCCCAGCAGGACCTCGGTGTCGAGGTGCCGGCCAACGCCGTCGCCGACTACGAGCGGGTGATCGACCAGGTCGACCTCGGCTCGATCGCCGCCCGTGAGCGGATCACCCGCCACGACGTGAAGGCCCGGATCGAGGAGTTCAGCGAGCTCGCCGGCCACGAGCAGATCCACAAGGGCATGACCTCCCGGGATCTGACCGAGAACGTCGAGCAGCTGCAGATCCGTCAGTCCCTGGAGCACGTGCGCGACCGCACGGTGGCCGTCCTGGTGCGTCTGGCCCGGCTCGCCGCCCAGCACTCCGAGCTGGTCATGGCAGGCCGCTCGCACAACGTGGCCGCGCAGGCCACCACTCTGGGCAAGCGCTTCGCGTCGATCGCCGACGAGCTGCTGGTCGCCTTCCGCCGCCTGGAGGAGCTGATCGCCCGCTACCCGCTGCGCGGGATCAAGGGCCCGGTCGGCACCGCCCAGGACATGCTGGACCTGCTCGGTGGCGACACCGAGAAGCTGGCCGAGCTGGAGCGCCGGGTCGCCGGGCACCTCGGCTTCGACAACGTGCTGACCAGTGTCGGCCAGGTCTACCCGCGCTCGCTGGACTTCGAGGTGCTCACTGCCCTCGTCCAGCTGGCCGCCGCGCCGTCCAGCCTGGCCAAGACCATCCGCCTGATGGCCGGCCACGAGCTGGTGACGGAGGGCTTCAAGGAGGGCCAGGTCGGCTCCTCCGCGATGCCGCACAAGATGAACACCCGCTCCTGCGAGCGCGTCAACGGTCTGGCCGTGATCCTGCGCGGCTACGCCTCGATGACCGGTGAGCTGGCCGGCGACCAGTGGAACGAGGGCGACGTCTCCTGCTCGGTGGTGCGCCGGGTCGCGCTGCCGGACGCCTTCTTCGCCTTCGACGGCCTGCTGGAGACCTTCCTGACCGTCCTGGACGAGTTCGGCGCCTTCCCGGCCGTGATCGAGGCCGAGCTGGACCGCTACCTGCCGTTCCTGGCCACCACCAAGGTGCTGATGGGCGCGGTGCGCGCGGGCGTCGGCCGGGAGACCGGGCACGAGGTCATCAAGGAGCACGCCGTCGCCTCCGCGCTGGCGATGCGTGCGGGCGCCCGCGAGAACGAGTTGCTGGACCGGCTTGCCGCCGACGAGCGGATCCCGCTGGACCGGGCCGCGCTGGACGCGCTGCTGGCCGACAGGCTGTCGTTCACCGGTGCGGCCGGGGCGCAGGTCGCCGAGGTGGTCCGCCAGGTGGAGGCCGTCGCGGTGGCCTACCCGGAGGCGGCCAAGTACGCGCCGGCCGACATTCTCTAAGAGCGCAGTGGGCTCTGACGACCGGTCAGCCCCCCGAGGGTCCTGCCGCCGTTCCGGTGGCGGGGCCCTCGTGCGTCCGGGCGTGTCCGGGGTCGAGCGGCGGGGTGGTGGTGGCGCAGGGCCAGTCGCAGTTCGGTTCGGCCACCGGGTGCTCCTCGGGGGCGAGCACATTGCCCCGGACGGTGGCGAAGGCGATCAGCCCGCCGCCGGCCAGCAGGCCCGCGCAGATCAGCATCGCGGTGTGGAAGGCGGAGTCCACCGAGGACGGTACCCGGTAGGCGTCGCCGCTCAGCCCGGCCAGCGCCGGGAGGGCGGCCACCGCGAGCAGGCCGGCCGCGCGGGCGGCGGCGTTGTTGACGCCGCTGGCGATGCCCGCGTGCCGCACCTCGACGGCGGCCAGCACCGTCGCGGTCAGCGGTGCGACCAGCAGGGTCATCCCGCTGCCCATCACCGCGACGGCGGGCAGCACGTCCACCCAGTAGGAGGAGCCGGGGCCGATGCGCAGCATCAGCAGCACCCCGGCGGCGCACAGCAGCGGGCCGACCGTGAGCGGGATGCGCGGGCCGACCCGCTTGCCGAGGCGCCCGGCGCGCGCCGACAGCGTCAGCATCAGCACGGTGATCGGCACCAGGGCGAAGCCCGAGGCCAGCGGGGAGAAGCCGGAGACGATCTGCAGCTGCACGACCAGCAGGAAGAACACCCCGCTGAAGGCCGCGTAGACGCAGAGGGTGACCAGGTTCACGGCGGTGAACAGCCGGGAGGAGAACAGCCCGAGGGGCAGCATCGGTTCGGGCGTGCGGCGCTCGACGGCGACGAAGGCAGCGCCGAGCAGCAGGCCGATCGCGCCGGTGAGCCAGACGGCGGGGGACAGGCCCTCCCCGGCGGCGGTGAGCGCGTAGGTGATCGCGCCGAGGGTGAGCGCGGCGAGCAGCGCGCCGGGTGCGTCGAAGCGGCCGGAGGCGGACTCGTCGCGGCTCTCCGGGACGTACCGGGAGGTGACGGCGACCACGGCGGCGGCCAGCGGCAGGTTCAGCAGGAAGATCCAGCGCCAGCCGGGGCCGTCCACCAGCCAGCCGCCGAGGAACGGGCCGACGGCCGCGGACACCCCGCCGAGGCCGGACCACAGGCCCACCGCCGCCGAGCGGTCGTCAGGATGGAAGACGGCCTGGAGCATGGCGAGCGAGCCGGGGGTGAGCAGTGCCCCGCCGATGCCCTGGACGGCGCGGGCCACGATCAGCACTTCGATGTTCGGGGCGGCGGCGCAGGCAGCCGAGGCAGCGGCGAACCAGACCACGCCGATCAGGAAGACCCGGCGCCTTCCGTAGCGGTCGCCGAGCGCGCCGCCGAGCAGGATCAGGCCCGCCAGGGTGAGCAGATAGGCGTTCAGCGTCCATTGCAGGGACGCCAGGGAGGCGCCGAGGTCGGCGCCGATCCGGGGCAGGGCGACGTTCACCACGGTGCCGTCGAGCATCGCCATGCTGGAGCCGAGCACGGTTGCCAGGAGTACCCAGCGACCCTGCGCGGTGCCCAGGCGCAGGGTGCCGGCTGTCGAGGTGGCCACGGCCCGATCCTGCGCCCGGCGGGGCGTACGTGACAAGGGTCACCGCGTGGCGTGTCCGCCGCGAGCGGTGCGTGAGCGGACGGTCGCGCTGGGGGGTGGAGATCGGCGCAGGGTCGTGGGGCAGTGGCGCTCGGTGAATGGATTGTGTACGCATCGTGTGGCGGATCGTGCGGAGTGTCACCATCCTCCGGGGAGATGCAGCCGGTTCAGGAGATCGACATTGCTTCACCCGAACGGATGGGTTTTAGTTCAGCGACCGCTCGGCCAGCCCGGGTGGATCCACCGGGTGGAACGCCGAGTCCTGCCGCTGCCCGATGGTTCGAACTGAGCTCTGTACGGCAGGAGCGGGGGACCCACAGGTAAGTCGCCGGACCGGAGTTCGCGCTTCTCAGTGCGAACGTCCAGGACCGGCTTGGGGTGAAGCCGTGCATGCGGCCGGGCAACTCCAGCCCGAACCCGACAGCTCACCTCGCAGGCGTCGGAGAGGAAACTTCCATGCCTGCTCAGGCCCGTCGTATCGCCCTGCCCCGCGTCGCCCGCATCGGCATCGGCGTCGCCGTCACCGGTGTCTCCTTCGCGCTGCCGCTCGTGACCGCGATGGGCGCCCAGGCCTACACCGCCCCGGGTGCGCCGGCCGCCTCGGTCGCGCAGCACACCGCCGCCGCGGAGGCCAAGTCGGCCGCCCCGGCCGCCGCGCTCGAGAGCTACCGCGTCGTCGGCGGCGACACCCTGTCCGGGATCGCCGACGCCAAGCAGGTCGTGGGCGGCTGGCACGCGCTGTACGAGCAGAACCGCTCGGTGGTCGGCGCCAACCCGAACCTGATTTTCCCGGGCCAGCAGCTCTCGCTCGCGGCCGACGTCGCTGCTGCGGCCGCTCCGGCCGCTCCGGCTGCTCTGGCCGCCCCGGTCACCCAGAGCGCCTCCGCCGCCGCGGACACCAAGCTGCAGGTCAAGACCGAGGCCGCCAAGCCGGGAGCCCAGGTCCAGACCCAGGTTCAGACCGCCGCCCCGGCCCAGGCCGTGACCGCCGCCCCGGTCGCCGCCACCTCCGGCTACGTCGCCCCGCTGGCCAACCCGGTGCTGGGTGAGGCCTACGGCGTGGCCGGCTCGATGTGGGCCTCCGGCCACCACACCGGCCAGGACTTCGTCGCTTCCACCGGCACCCCGGTGCGCGCGGCCGCCAGCGGTGTCGTGGTGAAGGCCGGCAACGGCGGCGCCTACGGCAACGAGGTCGAGATCAAGCTCGCCGACGGCAAGTACGCGCAGTACGCGCACCTGTCGGTGATCGGCGTGAAGATCGGTCAGACCGTCACCGTCGGCCAGCGGCTCGGCCTCTCCGGCGCCACCGGCAACGTGACCGGCCCGCACCTGCACTTCGAGATCCGTACCGGTCCGGAGTACGGCTCGGACATCAACCCGGTCGCCTACCTGCGGGCGCACGGCGTCGCGCTCTGACCCTGCGCTGACCGCGGGTCTCAGGAACCACCGCTGTTGCGGGGCGAATCGACCACCCGGGATGGTCATGTCGGGTGACCGCTCGACCGGGTGATCGCCGCATCAGCGGACATGGGCGCGGGACACGCCCAAGGCCGGCCCGGCTTCGCGAGGACTCCTCGTGGAGCCGGGCCGGCCGCTGCCGTTTCCGGCTCCGGGCGTGTTCGAGCGGTCGAACTGAGCGTCAACTCCTGCTGTTTTTGGCGAGATCCGTCGTCTTTCGGGTGCGGCCCCGGTCGCGCGATGCTGTCGGGCGGTCAGCGCCCGGCCCTTCTCCGGCGGGCGGACGGGTCTGGGCGGACGAGGAGGCCGGATGGCGGTCGGGAGCGGGGACGCGGTCGGGGAGCGGGCAGGGTCGGGCGGGGTCGACCGGCTGAAGGCGGGCTCGGTGGGCCTGACGGGCGTGGTGTTCATGGCGATCGCCACCGCCGCGCCGATCACCGCGATGACCGGGAACCTGCCGATCGTGGTCGGGCAGGGCAACGGGGTCGGCGCGCCCGCCGCGTACATCGTGGCGACCGTGGTGCTCACGGTGTTCTCGGTCGGGTACGTGGCGATGGCCCGGCACATCACGGCGGCCGGGGCGTTCTACGGGTACATCTCGCACGGGCTGGGCAGGGTCGCCGGGATGGCCGCCGGGCTGCTCGCGGTCATGGCGTACATCGTCTTCGAGGCTTCGATCATCGGTTTCTTCGCCTACTCGCTGCGCGGGCTGGTCCGTTCACAGTTGGGCGTGGACCTCGGCTGGGGCTGGTACGCGCTGTTCGGGGTGGCGGCGATCGGGGTGACGGCCTGGTTCGACCTGCATCTGACGGCCAAGGTGCTCGGGGTGGCGCTGGTGCTGGAGATCGGGGTGCTGGGCGCGGTCTCGCTGGCCGTCCTGGCCTCCGGCGGCGGGCCGGACGGGATCGTGGGCGAGGCCGTGAACCCGCTGAACGCGCTGAGGGGGGTCGGGAGTTCGGGCGCGGCGGCCGCCGGGCTGGGACTGTTCTTCGCGTTCTGGTCCTGGGTGGGCTTCGAGTCGACCGCGATGTACGGGGAGGAATCGCGTGACCCCAAGCGGGTGGTGCCACGGGCGACCCTGGTGTCGGTGGTCGGGATCGGGCTGTTCTACGTGTTCGTGTCCTGGATGATCCTGTCCGGCAACGGAGTCGAGCACGCGATCGCGGTGGCGAGCGGGTCGGTGCCGGGCAAGGACGGGAACAACCTGTTCTTCGACCCACTGGGCGCGCACCTGGGGGCCTGGGCGGTGACGATGTTCCAATGGCTGGTCGTCACCGGCTCGTTCGCCTGCGCGATGGCCTTCCACCAGTGCGCGGCGCGGTACTTGTACGCGATCGGGCGGGAGGGCTTCCTGCACCCGGCGCTCGGCCGCACCCACCCGCGACACGGCTCGCCGTACGTCGCCTCGGTGGTGCAGTCGGTGATCGCGGCCGGGCTGGTGCTGGCTTTCCGGGCGGCGGGGATGGATCCGTACGTTCATCTGTACACGTTGCTGGCGCTGTTGGGGACGATGGCGATCCTCGTCGTGCAGACGCTCTGCTCCTTCGCGGTGGTCGGGTACTTCCATGTACGGCGCAAACACCCCGAGACCGCGCACTGGTGCCGGACGCTGGTCGCGCCGCTGGTGGGCGGGGCGGCGATGGCCGGGGTGGTGGTGCTGCTGGTGGTCAACAAGGACGCGGCGGCCGGGGCGGCTTCGGGCACCCTGCTGTTTCGGCTGATCCCGTACCTGGTGATCGGGGTGTTCCTGGGCGGGATCGGGCTGGCGCTGGCGATGCGGCGCTGGCGGCCGGAGCGGTACGCGCGGATGGGGCGGATCGTGCTGGAGGAGGCCGTCGAGCGCTGAGCCGAGGGCCGGTCAGCCCCGGTGGACCGGCGGACCGAACTGCTGGCCGCCGGTACCGCCGGAGGCGGTCGCGGCGGGGGACTGGGCGGAGATCACCCGGCGGGCCCGGGTTTTCACGGAGGCGTTGGCGTCGTAGCGTGGCGGCCGGGATCGGACGAGAATCGTTGGCGCCCGGCTCAGCCCGGGCAAGCCCGGCCCCTCGGCCCGGCCCGTACGGCCCCCGGACCCGGTAGGAGGACCCACCCCATGACCTCGACCCGCCCTGGCCCGGCCTGGCTGGCCGACGCCGTCCTCTATCAGATCTATCCGCAGACCTTCGCCGACTCCGACGGCGACGGCATCGGAGACTTCGCCGGCATCACCGAGCACCTCGACCACCTCGCCTGGCTCGGCGTGGACACCGTCTGGTTGAACCCCTGCTTCGCCTCGCCGTTCCGCGACGCCGGCTACGACGTCACCGACTACCTCACCCCCGCGCCGCGTTACGGCCGCACCGAGGACCTGGTCGCGCTGGTCGAGGCGGCGCGCCGGCGGGGCATCCGGATCCTGCTGGACCTGGTCGCCGGGCACACCTCCGACCGCCACCCCTGGTTCCTGGCCGCCACCGAGGACCCGTTCGACCACCGCTACATCTGGTCCGACCGGCAGGTGGACGGCTTCGTCGCCTCGCCCGGCAGCCGCCCCGGCTGGTACCGGCCGAACTTCTTCGACTGTCAGCCGGCGCTCAACTTCGGCTACGCGCGTGGCAGTTCCGAGGAGCCGTGGCGCCAGCCGGTGGACGCCGAGGGCCCGCGCGCCAACCGGGCGGCGCTGCGCGGGATCATGGCGCACTGGCTCGGCCTCGGCGTGGCCGGGTTCCGGGTGGACATGGCGTACTCGCTGGTCAAGGACGACCCCGGCAAGGTCGAGACCGCCAAGCTCTGGACCGAGCTGCGCGACTGGCTGGACCGCAGCCACCCGGAGGCCGCGCTGCTCGCCGAGTGGGGCGAGCCCGCCGCCGCCGTCGCGGCCGGGTTCCACGCGGACTTCTTCCTGCACTTCGGCGGGGACGACCACGGCCTACCCCTGCGGTCGCTCTGGAACAACAACGCCGGGACGGTGGAGGAGTTCTGGCAGCAGGGCCCGTGCTACTTCGAGGCCGAGGGGCGCGGCACCCCGCAGCTCTTCCTGGACGCCTGGCGCTCCGCCGCCGAGCTGACCGAGGGCAACGGGCACATCGTGCTGCCCACCGCCAACCACGACTTCTCCCGGCTGGCCACCGGCCCGCGCGCCGGCGAGCAACTCGCCCCCGCCTTCGCCTTCCTGCTCACCTGGCCGACCCTGCCCGCGGTCTACTACGGCGACGAGATCGGCATGCGCTACCTGCCCGGGCTGCCGGACGTCGAGGGCAGCGTGCTCGGGCCGCGCTACAACCGGGCCGGCTCGCGCACCCCGATGCAGTGGACGCCCGGCCCCGGCGCAGGTTTCTCCAGCGGGCCGTCCGAGCGGTTCTACCTGCCGCTGGACCCGGACCCGCAGCGCCCGGACGTGCTCTCCCAGCGCGCCGACCCCACCTCACTGCTGCACACCGTCCGGCGGCTGATCGCGCTGCGCCGGACGTACCCGGGGCTGGGTGCGTCCGGCGGGGTGGAGGTGCGCAACGCCGGGTACCCGCTGGTGTACACCCGGGCCGGGCGGTACCTGGTGGCGGTCAACCCGCGACGGGAGCCGGGGGTGGTGCGGCTGGTGGGCGGCGAGCGCGCGGTACGGCCGCTGGAGGGGCAGGGCGTGCGGGTGGCGGGCGGCGAGCTGCGGGCGGACGGGTTCTCGTACGGGGTGTTCGAACTGGGCTGATCCGGGCCCGGCGGGGTCGTCCCGAGCCTTCCGGAGCCGGCCCGGCTTTCGATCGACGCCAGATGGTTGCAAGCTGCATCCATGGGTGGTTGCATTCAGCAGGGTGACCCGACCGGGCGGGGCCGCGTCGGCGCAGGGTGGGACCGGCGGCCTGCGCCCGGCCTTGGACAAGCCGGGTGCGGGCTGTGGGCGATTCAGGCTGCCCGGACGTCAGCCGTGTGAGGTCTTGGCGGTCTCGCTCAGTGGTCTCGCTTCCCGGGGGCCGGCGGTCGGGTGAAGCAGCAGTCCCCGCAGAGTCCGGCGCCTGGCCCGATCCGGTAGTAGAGGCAGCAGCTGGTGCGTCGGAAGGCCGTGCCGTGCGGGCCGGTGAGCGGGGTGCCGGACCCGGCGAGTGGCGGACGGTCCAGCAGCTCCGCGGCCAACTCCCGAGCGACGGCCGGCGCATGGGCGTCCAGCACCCGTAGGGTTCCGGCGAGGGCGGAGGCGGCGTTGCCGAGCAGCAGGCGGGCGGAGAGCGGGACGGCGGCTCGGACCGCCGCTGCCAGCGGTTCCAACTGGCCCAGCAGGACGGCCTGATGGAGCTGATCGGCGAGACCCGCGGTGGTGACGGCGGCCGGCTCCGGCGGAGTCCAGAGGTCGATCGGGCCCTGGTCGGGGATCCTCACCCAGGCGTGCTCCAGGGTCGGGACCGCCCCCAGCAGGACGGCCGAGCCGAGGCCCACCGACCAGAAGCGGGCGGCCAGCCCGAGGTGCAGGATCGAGGCCGCGACCCGGGGTTCGGCGGTGCCGAGCCGCTGTGCCACCACCCGGATCCGGGCGGCGAGCGGCGCGTCCGTCCCGGTGCCGTACAGCTCCGGCAGCGGTCGGAAGCCGGGCGGCGGGGTTCCCTCCGGGGAGGTGTCGAGTGCGAAGTACGGGCCGACGGCGGCGAGTCGGCCGTAGTCGGCGCGCCGGTCGTCAGGGCGCTGGTCGTCGGGCCGGCGGTCGTCGTCGGGCGCGGGGTTCAACGGCCCTCCCCGGTACGGTCGTTGAATCCCGCGCCACGCTCGGTCGGCCCGGCTGCGGTCGGGCGGTGGTGCAGGGGCATCGAGGCAGGCCTCCAAGGGCGCGGTCGGACACCGATCACGGGCATGAACGGTACCGCCGCGCCCCGGCCGCCCGGCACCGCCGCGTCGGGCGTGCACCGATTCTGCTCCCGGGACCACCGACCGAGCCTCCCTCCCCGGAGGGGAGTTGCCTCCCTCGCTGGGAGGAGTCCGCCTCCCCCGGGAGAGCTGCCCGCAGGCTGGGCCGCATACGCACCGACCACCAGTCCTGGTCCGTCCGGTCCCGGCGAGCGCCCGCCGCCTTCGCCGTACTCCTGCTGCTGGCGCATGGCCCGGTTCATGCGAACAGCGCGTCCACGGAGCCGAGGGGATGCTCCGTGGACGCGCGGAACCTGCGAGGTGGGGGTGGCCTCCGGACGTTGTGTCCTCACAGCCGGTAGTTCGATCGTCGACCGAGGTAGTACCAGCGGCAGACCCTGATCCGTCTCGATCTGTCGCCACTGCCTCCTGCGGTCGAACTTCCTTCAGCTACCTCGCAGGTCCATTTCCCATCATGCGCCTCCTACGCCGCGTGCGCCAGGGGTGAAAGGCTCGAATTCGGGCAAATTTCGCAAGTTGCGAGGCCTTGGCCGGGTACTACCAGCCGTCCACGAAGCTCAGCGTCCGGTGGTACGGCCCCTCCGGCCCGGTGCTGCGGTAGTCCTCGGTGCTGCTGCCGGTCCGTACGGTGCGGTCCCCGTCGTGGCGTTGGGCAGTGGGCCGCAGGGTGTGGTCCACGGTGGAGCGCTCGGTGACGTGGTTGCCGGTTGCCGTGGTGGCCTCGCGGTGGTAACCGAGGTCCATCGCGGTGCGCTGATCGGTGTTCCCGGCCGCGTCGTGGCTCACCTTGTACGTGACGTCCAGCGGCTCGCCCTCGTGCACGGTGGTGGTGCGGTGCGGTCCGCCGCCCCAGGTGGCGGTGGTGCGGGTGAGGTCGGCGCCGTTGTGCAGGGTCACGTCGTTGCCGCTGTCACGCAGTTGCTGGGCGGAGCTGAAGGCGAGGTCGTCGCGGACCTCGGTGGTGATCCGGCCGTGCGAGGTCTGCACCCAGCCCCGGGCGAGGTCGTGCCGGGCGGCGGTGACGGTCCAGTCGCCGCTGCCGCCGCCGTGGTCAGTGAGCTCGGTGCCCACGGTGGCCTCGGGGGCGACCCGGTAGTCGGCGAGCTGCCCGGAGGTGCGGTCGGTGCCGTGGTCGACCTCGGCGAAGAGGTTGACCTGGCCGGTCCAGACGTCGTTGCTCTGCGCCTCGCTCGCGTTGACCGTGATGCCGACGGTGTGCGGGCGCCCGTCCAGCAGCAGGCCGACGTACGGGGTGAGGTCGAGCCGGTAGGCGGGCAGGTCGAAGCCGAAGATGCCGGGGATCGGCCGCCACAACAGCGGGTCCCAGCCGCCGGTGTAGATCACCGGGTAGGGCCAGACCGCGCCGGCCACCCGGCCGTCCACGGTGAGTCGCAGCTCGCGGAACGGGCCCTTGCCGCAGGCGCCGATCGACGGGTTGGCGGCGACGAACGCGTCCGGCGCGGAGGCGTAGGCGAACTCCTCGCAGGCACCGCCGCCCCGGGCGTAGACCTCGGCGGTCAACCGCTCCAGGTTCTGTGGGAAGGTGAGCTCGCGACCGGCGGTCGGGGCGGCCTGGGTGAGTGCGAGCGGGCCGGTGGTGAGCAGCCGGTCGGCGCCGCGGGCCGCGGGCCAGCGGTCGTTCGCGGTGTAGAAGGTCAGGCTCGCTGTGATCTTGTAGACGCCGGTGTAGGTGGTGTCGGTGACATTGGCGAGGTCGAAGGAGAAGGGCTGCGGCCCGGCCGTGAACAGTGGGGCGTACCGGGTGAGATCGCGCTCGACGTTCCACTGGATGCCGTCCTTGGAGGGCTCCGGGGTGGAGGAGAGCAGGACCTGCACGCCGCCGACGCGGACGCTGAAGATCCGGTCGAACTGCCGTCCGGCGACCTGCCCGTGGAGGTCCATGACCACCGCCGACCAGGGCCCGGCGCACTCGGCGGGCGGGGTGAGGATGGTGGTGTAGGGGGTGTCGGGCGGGCTGCCGTACCCGTTGCGGAACTCGCGCTCGTGCATCACCTCGACGGTGCAGGACCGGGTGTCGGGGCGGGTGAGCGGCTTGGTGGCGGTGACCGGGTCGTGGTAGTCGGTGCCGAAGTCGGCGTGGGCAGGCCCGGCAGCGGTGAGGGTGCCGGCGAGGGTCAGGACGGCGGCGCCGACTAAGCGGGCGGCGCGGCGCAGGGCGGTGTGGCGGGCGGCGGTGCCACCGGCGTCGGCGCGGCGGGCGTCGGTGCGGCGGAGCAGCGGGCGCAGGGCCAAGGCGGATCCCCGGGGTCGGGCGGCCCGTCGGCGCGGGACGGGCCGGGTGGGTGATCCGGGCATCCTTCCGGCGGTGGCATGTGAGCGTCAAGAGTCGCGGCCGGGGCTTCTCGTAGGGCTCCCGCGGTTCCTCCGGTGCTGTCGCCGGTGCTCCTACAGCTCCTCCAGCGCCGCCGCCTCCTGCCGGATCAGATTGCGCAGCACCGACAGCGGCGGGCGCCGGTCGTCCGTCCGCCACTGCATCTCCAGCGGCAGGGTGGCGCGGCCCTCCAACCGTACGGTGGCCACGTCCTCGGTGAGGTGGCCGGTCATCGAGCCGGGCACCAGCGAGAAGGCGCGGTTGCGGGCGAGCAGGTAGAGGCGGGAGCCGACGATCCGCGGCGGGCTGACCAGCACCGGCGGGTCGATGCCGTGCTCCGCGCACAGGCCGAGCACGTGGTCGTAGTAGCGGGGATGCTGTTCGCGCGGCCACAACAGCAGTGGCAGGTCACGCAGTTCGGCCAGCCGTAGACCGGTCCAGCCGGCCAGCGGGTGGTCCCGGCCGAGGGCGACCCGCACCGGCTCGTCGGCGATCCGCTCCAGCCGGTAGCCGGGCACGTCCTCCAGGAACCGGCCGAGGCCGATGTCGGCGAGTTCCGCGGCCAGGGTGGTGGACACCTGCCCGGTGTCCACGGCGAGTTCGGCGGTGGCGAGCGTGGGCAGCTCCTGCTCGGCCCGGCTCACCACGGCGGGCAGCAGCCGGTTCACCACGCTCGGGGAGGCGACGATCCGGGCAGTCCCGAGCCGGGACTCCTCGTGCAGCCGGACCCGGGTGAGCAGCGCGTCGGCCTGCTTGAGCAGTCGGGCGCTCTCGGTAGCCATCACCTCGCCAGCCCCGGTCAGGGCGACGGAGCGGCGGCTGCGGTCGAACAGCTCGACGCCGACGGTCCTCTCCAGCCGGGCGACCTCCTGGCTGACCGTCGGCTGTGAGATGTGCAGCCGCTCGGCGGCCCGGCCGAAGTGCAGCGTCTCGGCGACGGTCAGGAAGACCTCCAGCTGGCGCAAGGTGAAACCCATGCCGGTCAGCCTAGTACGAACTGATAGGTGAAAGCCTGTCAGAAGCCCCAGGACTCATTCTGGATTCCGATGTGAACCGTCCATACGCTGATCGCACGTTGCCCCATCGCAGTGGCATCTCACAGGGAGCTCGCATCATGACCGGACTGCCCACCAGCACCCCCGCCATCAAGGTCTCCGAGGAGGTCGAGCAGGCCGTCGCCGGCGGCCGTCCCGTGGTCGCCCTGGAGTCGACGATCTTCACCCACGGCCTGCCGCGGCCGCGCAACCTGGCCGTCGCGCTGGAGGCCGAGCGGCAGCTGCGGGAGGCGGGCGTCGTCCCGGCGACCATCGGGGTGCACGCGGGCGTGCCCACGGTCGGTCTGAGCACCGAGCAGATCACCGAACTGGCCGACACCGACGGCCTGGACAAGGTCAGCCTGCGCGACCTGCCGGTGGTCGCCGCGCTCGGCCGGCACGGCGGCACCACCGTCGCCGCCACCGCCTTCCTGGCCCACCGCACGGGCGTCCGGGTCTTCTCCACCGGCGGCCTCGGCGGCGTCCACTTCGGTGCCTCCGAGAGCTTCGACGAGTCGGCCGACATGACCACCCTGGCCGCCACCCCGGTCACCGTGATCAGCGCCGGGGTGAAGTCCATCCTCGACATCCGGGCCACCCTGGAGCGCTTCGAGACCTTCAACATCCCGGTCATCGGCTACCGCACCACCAAGTACCCCGGCTTCTACATCACCGACTCCGGTCACGAGATCAACTACGCCGTCCAGTCGCCCGAGGAGGCCGCCAAGGTCATCGACGCCCGTGACCGGCTCGACCTGCCGCAGGCCGTCCTGATCGCCAACCCGGTCGACCCGGCCAAGCAGCTGCCGCCGGAGGAGCTGGACGGCATCCTGGCCCGCGCCTGGGCCGAGGCCGAGCGCCAGGGCGTCACCGGCAACGCCTCCACGCCCTTCCTGCTCGACTACATCCAGCGCGACACCGACGGCCGGAGCCTGGAGGTCAACGTCGAGGTCTACCGCGGCAACGTGCGCCTCGGCGGCGAGATCGCGACCGCCCTGGCCGCCGCCGCGTCGACCGGGGCCTGACCCGTGCTCGGGGTACTCGGCGACCTCGTCGAGGACATCGTGGTCTGGGTCGACGGCCCGTTGCGCCACGGCACCGACTCCAGCGCCCGGGTCTTCCGGCGGCGCGGCGGCAGCGCGGCCAACGTCGCCCGCTTCGCCGCCGGGCAGTACCCGGCCCGCTTCCTCGGCTGCGTCGGCCCGGACCCGGTCGGGGACGGCATCGTCGCCGAACTCGGCGGCCACGGCGTGGACGTACGGGTGCAGCGACACGGCCAGACCGGCAGCATCGTGGTCCTCATCGACCAGGAGGGCGAACGGACCATGCTGCCCGACCGCGGCGCCGCCACGCTGCTGGAACGCGTCCCGGACGCATGGCTGACCGGCCTCACCCACCTGCACGTGCCCGCCTACTCCTTCGACGGCGAGCCGGTCGGCGCCACGGCCGTGGACGCGCTCGCACGGGTCCGGCAGGCGGGCGGCACCACCTCGGTGGACGCCTCCTCGACCGGCATGCTGGAGCAGTTCGGACGGGAGCGGTTCCTCGCACTGCTGGCCGAGTTGGCGCCGACCTTCCTGTTCGCCAACCGCTCCGAGTCGGCCTTCCTCGGGCTGCTGGTGGACAGCCTGCCCGGGCCCGAGCGCGCCCGGATGGCGGCCACCACGGTGGTCACCAAGTCCGGCGCCGAGGCGACCACCGTCGACGTGCCCGGCGAGGGCCTGTTCACCGTGCCGGTCCCGCCGGTCGCGGAGGTGCGCGACCTCACCGGGGCCGGGGACGCCTTCGCGGCGGGCTTCCTGGCCGGCTTCCTGGACACCGGGGACCTGCACCTGGCGGCCGGGCTCGGGCACCGCAGCGCGGCCCGGGTGCTGGCCTCGCCGGGGGCCTCGCTCGGCGGGTGTTAGTCGCGGGGCGGGACGGCTGACGGGGTGGGCGGTTCCGCTGCGCGGGCCGCCTGCTCGTGCGGGGCCGCCTACGTGCGCCGGGCCGGCTACTCGCGCAGGGCGTCCTTGCGAAGGAAGCGCTTCAACTTCTGCCACGTCCAGGCGTTGATCACGTCCTCGGTGGTGAGCCAACCGCGCTGCGCCGTGCCGATGCCGAAGCGCGGGTAGGCGAGGTGGCCGGTGGCGTGCGCGTCGCTGTCGATCGAGAAGCGCACGCCGTGCCGTTTGGCCCGCAGGATGTCCTCGTCTCGCAGGTCGAGCCGCTGCGGGGAGCTGTTGATCTCGATCGCGGTGCCGGTGCGCGCCGCAGCCGCGAACACCGCGTCCAGGTCGACGTCGATCGGCCCGCGCCGGCCGATCAGGCGGGTGGTGAGGTGGCCGATGACGTGCACGTACGGGTTCTCACAGGCGCGGATCAACCGGCGGGTCTGGGCGGCGCGGTCGAGGGTGAAGTGCGAGTGCACGGAGGCCACGCAGACGTCGAAGCCGGCCAGGAACTCGGGCGGCCAGTCCACCCCGCCGTCCGGGCCGATGTTCAGCTCGGTGCCGTGCAGAAGGCGCAACTTCTGGTGGCGGTCGGCCAGTTGGTGCAACTGCTCGCGCTGGGCCAGCATCTTCTCGTCGGTCATCCGCTGCATCACCAGGTCCGGCGCGTGGTCGGTGACGGCGTAGTAGGAGTAGCCGCGCTCGGCCGCCGTGTCGATCATCTCGGTGAGGGTGGCCAGTCCGTCGGTCAGGTCGGTGTGGGTGTGCAGGTCGCCGCGCAGATCCGACTCCTGGATGAGGTCCGGGAGCTCACCGTTCAGCGCGGCCTCGACCTCGCCCCGGTCCTCGCGCAGTGTCGGGGGGATCCAGGGGAGGCCGAGCGCGGCGTAGACCTCGTCCTCGGTCTCCGAGACGACCTTGGCGCCCTCCTCCTTGCCGCCCGTCTTCGCTTTGCGGTCCTTCCCGGCTCCGCCGTCGACTTCGAACAGGCCGTACTCGGAGAGCTTCAGCCCGGCCCGCACCGCCATCGTGCGCAGCTTGATGTTGTGCGCCTTCGACCCGGTGAAGTAGACCAGCGCCGCACCCCAGTCCTCCTCGGGGACGACCCGCAGGTCCACCTGGACGCCCTGGGCGGTGCGGACCGAGGTCTTGGTCGGCCCGCTCGCGATCACCTCGGTCACGTACGGGAGTTCGGTGAGAGCGGCCATCAGCGGAGCGGAGTCGGCGGCGGTCGCCAGGACGTCGATGTCGCCCACCGTCTCGCGCATCCGGCGCAGCGAACCCGCGTACGCGCAACGGGTGCAGCCGGGGACGGCGGAGAGCGCCTCGACCAGCTGCTCGGCCAGTTCGGTGGCGGTGTCGAGCAGGGTCCGGCCGCCGGACTGCCGCATCAGTTCGATGCCGTGCAGGATCTTCTCGCCGCTGCGCTCGCCGAACCCGGCCAGGCCGGACAGCCTGTCGGCGCGGACGGCCTCGGCGAGTTCGTCGACCGAGGCGATGCCGAGGTCGCGGTAGAGGGAGAGGGCGCGCTTGGGGCCCACGCTGGGGACGGCCATCATCTCCCGTACGCCGGACGGGATCCTGGCGCGCAGAGTCTCCAGGGCGGCCATCTTTCCGGTGGCGAGGTACTCGGTGATCTTCTCGGCGGTGGACTTGCCGACGCCGGGGATCTGCTGCAGCCCCTTGACGTCCAGGTCGGCCAGGTCCTCGGGGTGGCCGCCGACCGCGCGGGCGGCCTTCTCGTAGGCGCGGGCCCGGAAGGCGTCCTCGCCGGTGATGTTGATCAGGTCGGCGTACTCCTGGAGCAGCTCCCTGACCTGGTCGTTGAGCCGGGGCATGGGGCAAGTCTAGGTTCGGCGGCCGCTGCTCGCCGTGCGGCGGGCGGTCGGTCAGTCGTACGCGACCGTCAGCAGCAGGACCACGGTCAGGCCGCCGCCGGGAGTGGGCTCGACCGCGAGCCGGCCCCCTGCCGCGAGCACCAGGCCGTGCAACGCCGGGCCCACCGGCCCGGTGGCGCGTACGCCCGCCAGCAGCCATTCGCGGGCCTCGGGCGGCTCGTACGACCCGCGGTCGGAGATCCGGATCTCCACCCGCTCCCGCTGGCGCGCCGTGGTACTCCGCCCGGGCGCCGCCCGGGGGGCCGTCGGGCCGGTGCGCGCGGCCTCGGCCTGGACCAGCACCCGGCCGCCCAGCGGGCTGCGCCGGATCGCGTGGTCGACCAGCCCGGCTATCGCGGCCTCCATCCGCCGGGCGTCCCCGGCCACCACCGGCAGCCCGGGCGCCACCCGGACCGTGACCGCCGCCGCCCGGCCACCGCCGCGCACCACCCGGCGCACCACCTCGGCGACCTGGACGTGCCGCGCCTGCGGCTCGCACCCGGCGTGCCGACCGGTCCAGCGCAGCCGCTCCATCTCGGTGCGGGAGAGTGGCCGGGGTGAGGCCATCGCGACCGGAGGGACCTGGCCGAGGCCCTCCGGCGTGACCTCGACTCCCATGCGGTCGGTGCCGCCCGCGCCGCCGAGCGCGCCGAGCGCCCGGGCTCCCGAAGCGACGTAGCCCCAGAGCTTCCCGCGTGCCATCGCCCTGCCCCTCGTGCCTGACCGGCGGCCGTCATCGGTTCCGCGGCCGACCGGGGCGGGCCGCTTCCCGGGCCCTGCTGCCAGCGTGCGCTTCCTCCGCCCGGGTGACAATCCGGCTTCGGGACGCAAACCGGGCACCGGCCCCCGCCGAGCGGCAGGTCGGGCACCCGCCGACCGGCGGGGCCCTCCGCCCCACCGCAAACCGAGCCAGACCAGCGCTTCGACCAGCTGATGCACGCCCAGCACCAGCGGGAGCGCGGCAAGGCGGTAACCGCTGCGGTCGGCGGGAGCGTCGAACACGGACCAGGCGCACCACCCCGACGCCCGCGACCACCCGCCGACCACGGCATCCGCCGGCGCGCTCCAGCACATCGGTTCGCCTACTCGCCCGTCCTGTCCTGGCCCTTCGAGTTCCTGTCCTTCCCGTCCCGGCCCTTCGCGTCCCGGTCCTGCTCGCCCTCGTCCCCGGGCTCGTCCTCCGGCAACGCCCCGACGCTCTCCAGGGTGTCCCGGACGCTGCCCGGCATTGCCGGGTGCCGTCCGATCACGATCACCCCGATCACGATGGCCAGCAGCCCGGCCGCCTGCCAGGCCAGCGCGCCCGGGGTCACCCGCAGCCGGTCGCCGAGGAAGCCGACCGCGCAGGCGATCCCGGCCAGCGGCTGGGCGGCGGTCAACGCGGGCAGGGACATCCGCAGCGGCGCGGCCTCGAAGGCGCTCTGCACCAGCAGCAGTCCGATCACGCCCGCCGCCACCACCGCGTACGGCTGCCAGGTGCGCAGCACCGCTGCCAAGCCCTCATGGCCGAGGTGCTGGGTGGTGGTGCGGGTCAGCGCGTCCTGCAGGCCGTAGAGCAGCCCGGCGGCGAGTGCCAGCAGCGTGGCCTCCTCGAACAACGGCAGCCGCCTGGCGAGCGAGACCAGCAGCAGGGTCAGCCCGACCACCGTGCCGACCACCAGCCAGTGCCGCAGCTCCCCGGCCGGTGGCCCGCCCCCGGGGGCGGGCCACCGGGGGCGGCCGGTGGCCCGCCCCCGGTGGGTTGCCCGGCCACGATGAACGCCGTCACCCCGAGGCCGAGCAGCAGCACCCCGGCCCAGCCGGAGCGGCCCAGCGTCTGACGGGTCAGCACCCGGGAGAGCGCCATGGCGAAGAGCAGGTTGGTCGCCAGCAGCGGCTCGACCAGGGACACCTGGCCCTGGTTGAGCGCGAGCGCGGAAAGGAGCAGTCCGCTGACCATGAACCCGGTGCCGAGCAGCCACTCGGGCATCCGCATCAGGTCCAGCAGCAGACGCCAGTGCAGCAGGTCGGAACGGGGGGCCCGCTGCGCCGCGTGCTGCTGGAGGACGAAGCCGAGTCCCAGACAGCAGGCCGCGCTGAGGGCAAGGAAGAAGACCGCCACGGAGGGACCACCAGGTTGTCGCTGCCCCGCGCCGCGCCGGCGGGTCCGGGTGCGGTCGGCGGTCGCGGCGCGCTTCCGTCAGCGTACCGCCGGGGCGCCGACCAGGCCGGTCGGACGCGGGAAGACCGTGGCTCGGGGCCCGGGAGAGGGAAGGCGGCCCGGGAGGCGGCGGCACTGCGGCTCGGGCTGGCGACACCGCTGGCGCGCGGGGCGGGCGGGTCCGGTCCGGCTCCCGGGTGCCGGACCGGCCGCGGGACCAGGTGCACGGTGGCTCGGGCGTCGCAACGGCCGCGCTTGCCGCTACGGGTGGGGCAGGCGCACGCTGGTGTGAGCGGCCGCCACGGGCCCTCCGTCCGTGCCGGTCCCGACAGGCGCGACGGGGGCCGGCGCCAGGAGGTGTGGCATGCACAACCAGTGGGACGTGGAGCTGAGCTTCGAGGAGGACGGCGTGCACACGGCGTGCAACGCCAGGCTGGTCGGTGCGAGGGCGCCGGGCCTGAGCGCGCACGGCGAGGCAGTGAAGAGCGCGGAGGACCGTCCGCTCGCCAGGATCGGCGAGGAGTACGCGGCCTCCCGCGCGCTGGAGGAACTGTCCCGCAAGCTGCGGGCCCAGGCCACCGGGGAGATCGAGGACGAGGGGCACCGCCCGGGCTACCTGATCTACTGACCTCGGCGGCTCTCCGCCTCATCGACTCATCGGCCTTTCCGAGGGGCCAGGGCGGC
Source organism: Kitasatospora sp. NPDC001159 (assembly GCF_053598235.1). Lineage (NCBI taxonomy): Bacteria > Bacillati > Actinomycetota > Actinomycetes > Kitasatosporales > Streptomycetaceae > Kitasatospora > Kitasatospora sp. NPDC001159. The sequence continues at coordinate 80,202 of NZ_JBSFJV010000010.1, read as the reverse complement.
CGTGCAGGCGCGGCCGCCCGACCCGGGTACAACGGGGACCGGCTCAGCTCCAGGGGTTGGCGGCTGGTCGGGCATGGCTGCCCGCCGAAGTGGGTGGCAGTGGGGCGGCTGGGGGCATAGTCAGCCAGTGCCAAGTGTCGTGTGCACCAAGATACTTGATAGGTCGGTCGGTTTCCGGCCGCCGCCCGCTCGCTTGCTCCGTGGACTACCGGACCGGCGCCGCGTCGCGCCCCAGCCGCTCGGCGGCCGCGCGCACCGCCGCCTCCCAGACCCGGTACCCCTCGGGCGGCCCGTCCGCGAGGCGCCCGACGTAGTACTCGGGGCCGAGTTCGGCGGTGCGGTCGTCGGGCGGTGCGGTGCCACAGCCGCCGACCCCAGGCCGCGCGGGCCGATGACGCGCGACTGACGAGGGGCCGTCGCAGATGCGCTGTACGCGGTAGCGCGGCTCCGAGATCGGAGCCGCGCGGCATGCTCCGGCGGGCGGTGATCGGCTTGATGCCCCGCTTCCACGGCAGGCTGCGGTACTCGTCGAAGTCCGCAGCCGCCGTTGCCGCACCGGCAGCAGCGGTTCGATCCGACCCCAGTCGTCCGACACCGATGACGGCACCCCCTCCCCGCGGTCTACTCCACGAGCCACCGGATGAACAGGCAGGGGCACGACGCCGCTGATCGGTCGAGGGCGGCCGAACGTCCTCCTGCGTGGGAAGTCGGACCCGCCGACTTCCAGGCGGGCTTCGAGGCGCGGTGACGCGGTGAAGGAGCGCGTAGGGCGCGGCGGCGTCGGTTTGGGGCGTTTGCTCGGCTCGTTGTGATGCTGCTGCCGGGGCCGGGGCCGGGGCCGGGGCCGGGTCAGGGGCGGGTGGGGCGCAGGAAGTTCAGGACGCGGCGGTTGACCTCCGGGGCGGCGGCGGTGGGGAGGGGGTGGTGGGAGGTGTCCGGGAGGATGGCGATGGTGGCGTGGGGGACGGCGCGGCGGGTGGCTTCGGCGGTGTGGTGGGGGTTGTGGGGGCGGGAGTTGGCGGCGTAGAGGACGAGGAGGGGGGTGGTGAGGCTGTGGAGGCGGGCGGGGGCGGGGCGGGCGCCGGTGATGACGGGGGAGGCGGGGAAGTCGGCGTAACCGAGGGCGTACAGGTCGCGCCAGGCGGGGTCGAGGCCGTGGCCGCCGGCGGATTCCCAGTCGAGGTAGGAGCGGGCGCGGGCCGGAGTGCGGCGGGGGAGGAAGAGGGGGAGTGTGCGTAGGAGGTAGCCCGGGCGGAAGCCGGTGAAGCACTGGGTGGGGTCGAGGAGGGCGAGGCGGCCGACCCGGGCGGGGGCGTGCAGGGCGTACTGCAGGGCGATCCAGGCGCCGTAGGAATGGGCGCAGAAGTCGGCCTCGGGGACGTCGAGTTGGTCGAGGACGGCGTCCAGCCAGCCGAGCAGGCCGGGGAGGTCGCGGAGTGCGGCGCCGTCGTGAATGCTGCGGCCCGGGTCGCCGATGAGGTCGACGGCGAGGACGCGGTGGCCGGCCTCGGCCCAGGCGCCGACGTTGGCGAACCACATGGTGGAGGTGGCGCCGCCGCCGTGGAGGAGGACGAGCGGGCGGCCGCCGGTGGGGCCGCAGGCGTTGATCCGGGTGGTGCCGTGCGGGGTGCGGACGGCGAGGGGTTCGACCGGGACGGGCCAGCGGGCGAGCAAGGCGTCGTAGGCGGCGAGGAAGGGGGCGGTGCGGCTGGACATGATGGGCCTCCGCAGTGTGACGTGATCACCGACCGGGTCGGATAATGAATCACTTGTTGGGCGACTATCTCGCTGAACAAGAGAATAATGGCATGCGACTGCCCGAGGAAGGACGACAGGGTGTCCGAGGTTGAGGAGCCGATGCGGCTGGTCCATCTGCTGCGCGGTCTGACGGTCGAACTCGACCTGTTCGGGGCCGAGTTCGCGGCCCGCAACGGTCTGCATCCGACCGATCTGCGGGCGCTGATCCACCTGCTGGACGCTGCCCGGGCGGGGGAGGTGGTCACCCCGGGGCGGCTCGGGGAAGCGCTGCGGTTGAACTCGGCGGGGACCACCGGGCTGGTGGACCGGCTGGAGCGGCTCGGGCTGATCCGCCGTGAGCGCGATCCGCAGGACCGGCGGAAGGTCCGGCTGGTGGTGGAGGAGGGGGCGATGGAACTGGGGCAGGGCTTCTTCGGCGGCCTGATCGGGGACCTGGCGACGGAGATGGGCCGGTTCGACCCGGCGGAGCTGGCGACGGCCCGGCGCTTTCTGGAGGCGATGACCGCTGTCGTGGCCGCCGCCCGGGGCGGGAGTTGAGACGGGCTACGCGGGTCCGAGGGCCCAGCTGATGACGGACAGGGTCGCCATCGACACCAGCGTCGACCAGAGCACCGCGTCCCGGGCGAGGACGGAGCCCTGCCCGTACTCGCGGGCGTAGGTGTAAACGTTCTGCGCCGTCGGCAGCGCGGAGAAGAGCACCACGGTGAGCAGCTGATGGGGCGGCAGGTGGAGCAGCGGGCCCGCCACGGCGAGGGCGGCGAGCGGCTGGACCAGGGTCTTGACCGCGACGGTCAGCCCGACCTCGGTGCGGCGCGAACGGCCGTCGGCGGGCGGGCGGTTGTGCAGGGACATCCCGAGGGCGATCAGGGCGGTGGGTACTCCGGCGCCGCCGAGCAGTTCGCCGGAACGGTTCAGCTCGGCGGGCAGGTGCAGCCCGGTCCGGGAGACGAGGGCGCCGAGTGCGGTGGCGAGCAGGATCGGGTTGCGCAGCGGCAGGGTGAGCAGGGCCCGGCGGCCGGCCGCGCCGCTGTCCAGGACGGCGAGGACGGCGGGGGTGACCAGCAGGATCTGGAACAGCACCACGGGTGCGACGAAGGAGGCGTCGCCGAGGACCTGCAGGGTCACGGGTATGCCGAGGTTGGCGGAGTTGACGTAGCCGGAGGCCATCGCGCCGATGGCCAGTTCGCCGGGCTTGCGTCGGAAGAGCAGGCGTCCGGCGAGCAGGCCGAGGCCGGTCGCGACGGCGGTGCCGGCCGCGAAGGCGAGCATCGAGGGGTTGGCGAAACGGTCCAGCGGGGTGCGGGCGATCATCAGGAAGAGCGCGGCCGGCATCGCGACGTGGAAGACGAACCGGTTCAGCACCACCTCGGCCTGCGGCCCGAGCAGACCGGTGCGGCCGACGAGGTAGCCGATCCCGGTCAGGACCCAGATCGGGGCGAAGCCGGACAGCAGCGGATGCAGGGATGGCATGGTTCCTCGGGTCGCTCGGACGGGTCCGCCCGGTGCGGCGGCGGGGGCCAGAGAGCCGTCAACCCCCGGGGCGGTGAGGCCTGGGCGCGGTCGGAGCCCCAGGGCAGTAAACCAGCAGCCGCCACCGTGAGGATCACGGGCCTACGATGAGCCGGTGGAGCAGCAGTATCTGAGCCTGTCCGAGGTGGAGGCCGTCGCGCGTCGCGCCCACCAGGGGCAGGTCGACAAGAACGGGCACCCGTACAGCGAGCACATCGCGGCGGTCGCCGCCGGGGCGGCCGCACGTGGCGGGAGCGAGGCGCAGATCGCGGCGGGCTGGCTGCACGACACCGTCGAGGACGACCGGCTGAGCCGGGCGTGGCTGGCGGCGGCCGCGCTGCCGGCGGAGACCAAGGCGATCGTGGACGCGCTCACCCGGCGCCCGGACGAGCCGGTGGAGGAGTACACCGCGCGCATCCTGGCCACGCCCGGCGCGCTGCTGGTCAAGCGGGCCGATCTGGCGCACAACTCCAACCCGGCCCGGCTGGCGTCGCTGGACCGGGCGACCGCCGAGCGGCTGGCCGCCAAGTACGCGCGGATGCGCGAACTGCTCGGGCTCACCGGGGAGCTGTGAACCGGCGGGCTGTGAATCGGGAGCCGTGAAACCGGAGAGCCCCGAACCGGGGAGCTGTGAGTGGCACGAAACCACGGGAGGGCCCGGGCCACGCGGATCGCGCGGGCCCGGGCCCTCTCGGGTCACCCCGGTGGTCCCTGTCCGACCCCCGGGGTGAGGGAGGAGTGGTCAGGAGGCGGGTGGGAGTCGGTACGCCGGTGGTCGGTCGGCTTAGTACCAGTGGTGGGTCTGCCAGAAGGCCCAGGCGGCGTTCGGGCTGCCGTAGCGGGTGTTCATGTAGTTCAGCGCCCACTTGATCTGGGTGCGCGGGTTGGTCCTCCAGTCCTTACCCGCGGAGGCCATCTTGGAGGCCGGCAGGGCCTGGCCCAGCCCGTAGGCGCCCGAGCTCGGGTTGGTCGCGTGCACGTTCCAGCTGGACTCGTGGAAGATGATGTGGCTGAACGAGGCCAGCTGGTTCGCTGGGACGATCTGGGCGGCGATGGTCTTCGGGGACACGGTGGCGGCGTTCGCGGTGGCGGGCACCAGAGCCGCGCCCAGGGCGGTCAGACCGGCGGTGCCAGCGAGAATCGCGGCGGAGGTGCGCATACGGAGCTTGAAAGCGGGCATGTAGGGCAGGACCTCAATCAGGTTGGGCCGAGTCACGCCCCACCCGGGACCGCGGCCGGACAGGGCTGTTGCGGTGGTGGGCGTGACTCGGCGGCAAACCGTTCACCGGCGGGACAGGGGCCGGTGCGGCTGACGACGAGAGTCATTGTTGTCAGACCGGGGAGGCCGTCGCCAAGACCCTCTGGTTACGACGCCCGGTCGTACGCGCGGCGGGCGCCGTGGATTCGAAGGGGCGGCGGCGGTGGGTGCCCGGACCGGTGCTGAGCTGGGAGGGCGTCGACCGGGCGGCGTCCCGGACGGTCGCCTGTCAAGTACCCGGGAGCCACCACTACCGCCCGTCGTAGGTTCGATTCGCCTGTGAGCGCACTCACTGTTTGGGCGCGGCGGCTGTCACGGGACGGTCCGGCCGCGCCACTTTGGGTACAGACGATCTGTGCCCGGCGCCACACCGCGGCGTCACGGCCCGGAGGCGTCGCCTCGCCGAACGTCGCCCAGCCGTCGGTGCCGGGCGGCCCGGGCCGCGAGCCGGTCCGTCTCCCCGGTGGCGGCCAGGGCATCGAGCGCCGTACCGATGGCGGCTCCCATCCGGGCGCAGAAGGCCTCCGGCTCCTCGGTGGCGTCCGGCAGCTCCGGGACCACCTGGTCCACCAGTCCGACCTCCGCCAGGTGGTGCGCGCCGATGCCCTGGGCGCGGGCCAGCTCGGCGGCGTGCTCGCCGTCCCGGTGGACGATCGCCGAGGCGCCCTCCGGCGGCAGCGGCGCGAGCCAGGCGTGCCCGGCGGCGAGTACGCGGTCGGCCGGGAGCAGCGCCAGCGCGCCGCCGCCGGAGCCCTGGCCGAGCAGGACGGCGAGGACGGGCGTGCGCAGCGCGAGCAGCGTGGTCAGACAGCGCGCGATCTCCACCGCGATCCCGTCCAGCTCGGCCCGGGCGGAGAGCTCGGCCCCGGCCGTGTCCACCACGGTGACCAGCGGCAGCCCCAGCTGTTCGGCGAGCCGGGCGCTGCGGCGGACGGCCCGCAGGTCGGCGGCGGTGAAGGGGCGCTCGTGCTCCGGGCTCTGCCGCTGCTGGCCGACGACCAGGACGGGCCGGCCGCCGAGTACGGCGAGGGCCCGGACCAGCGCGCCGCCGCGGCCGCCGGGCGCGTCCAGCAGTACCAACTCCTCGGCGGTGCGGCGGAGCAGCTCGCGGGTGCCGGGGCGGTCGGGGCGGCGGGTGCGGCGGACGGAGTCCCAGGCGTCGGGGCGCTCGTCGGCCTCGACCTCCTCGACGTGAGCGGCGTCCGTACGCGCGTCCGTACGAGGGGGAGAGGTCGGGCCGAGGACGGTGAGCGTGCGGCGGAGCAGCTCGCGCAGCTCCTGCGGTGGCACCACGGCGTCCACCAGCCCGTGCTCGGCCAGCGTCTCCGCCCGCTGGACGTCCGCCGGCAGCTCCACGCCGCGCAGCTCCTCGTAGACCCGCGGGCCGAGGAAGCCGAGCCGGGCGCCGGGCTCGGCGAGGACCAGCTGGCCGAGCGTGCCCCAGGAGGCGAAGACCCCGCCCATGGTGGGGTTGCGCAGATAGGTGAGGTAGGGGAGGCCGGCCGCGCGGTGCGCCTGGACGGCGGCGGTGATGCGGAGCATGCAGAGGAAGGCCGCCGAGCCCTCCTGCATCCTGGTGCCGCCGGAGACCGGCAGGGCGAGCAGTGGCAGCCGCTCGGCGGTGGCGCGCTCGACGGCCCGGGTGATCCGTTCGGCGGTGGCGACGCCGATCGAGCCGCCGAGGAAGTCGAACTCGGAGGCGACCAGGGCGACCGGCCGTCCGCCGATCAGGCCGAGGCCGGTGAGCACGGCCTCGTCCAGGCCGGTGCGTCCGCGGGCCCGGTCGAGTGAGGCGCGGTACTCGGGGTCGGCGAGCGGCCCGGCCGGAGGTTCGTCCCAGCTGCGGAAGCCGCCCGGGTCGACCAGCAGTCCGATCAGCTGGTGCGCCGTCAGCGAAGTGCCCGCTCCCGTACCCATGTCCACTCCGTCAGAGATCGTTCCGACCCGACAAGGTGCGCCACTCTATGCGGCGTCGGCGGCGCGTCGTGGACGGGCCGTGAAGGTGTGAGCAGGCCGACAGGGCCGCTCTCGATAGTTCGACGGCGGTCGACTCAAGGGTGGCGCGGACGGTTCGTGGACGGCTACGGGGAAGGTGGCTCCGGGAGTGGGCCTACGGGTGAAGTCGCTGGTGGAACGGGTGAGTTACCCGTGGGTAAAAAGTTGACTGAGGGCTTCCGGAGTTGTCGGTGGCCCGCCACACTAATGAGCATGATCCACACTCTACGCGCGTGGAAGACCCGCGCCGCCGCCATCACCGCCGTCGCCATGATGACCCTCGCCCCCGTTGCCGTCGCCACCGACGCGCACGCCGACGTGAGCGGCACGGTGTGCCTGTCCACCCTTCCGCCGGAGGCCACGGACACCCTCAACCTGATCGCCACCGACGGGCCGTTCCCGTACTCGCAGGACGGCGTGGTGTTCCAGAACAGAGGCAGCGTCCTGCCCAGCCAGTCCTACGGGTACTACCACGAGTACACCGTCATCACCCCGGGCGCCCCGACCCGCGGCGCCCGCCGGATCGTGACCGGCCAGCAGGACCAGGAGGACTACTACACCGGCGACCACTACGCCACGTTCTCCCTGATCGACCAGACCTGCTGACACCTCCCGGCACGACCGTGGCCCCGGCGGACTTCCCCGCCGGGGCCACGGTCGCACCGGGAACGGTCCAGGGCGCGCCCTACAGTTCGGACGGCCCCCAGGCGCTCACCGCCAGCTCGTCCCCGACCCGCAGCGTGCCCGGCCGCAGCACCGCGAACTTGCTGCCGAACGCCACCCCGCCGGCCGCCGCGCGACGGTAGCGGGCCAGCGTGCGCAGCGGCTCCGGACCGGCCTTGGCGCCGGTCGACTGGTCCACCAGCGTCACCGCGCAGCGGATCGCCAGCTTGGTGTACCCCCAACCCCGTGGCCATCAATCCCCCGTACCCTCCGGCCGTTTCGGATCCGACCTCTCCGTTTCCCCTTGGGGTGGTTGTCGGCCCGGAGCGGTCGTCGATGCGGGTGTCGAGCCGCTGAACGCCGGGCGGCCGCCCGGTTGCTAGGGTCGGGGCATGGCACTGAGCAGCGCGAACCCCCCGGGACGGCTCCGGCGCGACGCGCAGCGCAACCGCGACCTGCTGCTCGCCGCCGCCCACGACATGTTCTCCCGCCACGGCCTCGACGCCCCCCTGGACCAGATCGCCAAGGAGGCCGGAGTCGGCAACGCCACCCTCTACCGGCACTTCCCGACCCGCGAGGCGCTGATCGCCGAGGTCTTCGCGGACGCCGGGGCCGGTCTGGCCGCGGCGGGGGAGGAGGCGCTCGCCGCCGAGGACGCCTGGACCGGACTGGAACGCTACCTCGGGTGGATCTTCGAACTCGTCGCTGCCGACCGGGGCATCAACGACCTGGTCACCCAGGCCATCCCCACCATCCCCGGCATGATCGAGATCAGCCGCGGGCACGCCGCCACCGTCGGCGCCCTGATCGCCCGCGCCCAGGAGCAGGGCACCATGCGGCGCGACGTCGTCACCATGGACCTGCTCTTCCTGCTCGGCCCGCTCTGCCGCGCCCTGCCCGCCGCCACCGAGCTGCGCCCCGACCTCTGGCGCCGCTACCTCGCCCTGCTGCTGGACGGCTTCCGCGCGCAGGCCACCCACCCGCTGCCGGTCCCGCCGATCGGCGAGGAGCACCTGGACCGGATGTTCGCCGACCTGTGGGAGGCGGAGCCGCCGGAGGCCTGACGGGCCCCACGCGCATCAGGGACGCGTACGGAACGTCGGGCGCGGCGTCAGAGCCGTGTCAACGGGCGGGGCCGAGCGGGTGTCGGCGGCTTTGCTGGGGTGGCACAGCACGGACCGGTCGGGTGCGGACGACACGGTTCGGTTCGGATCGGTGACGCGGGCGGAGAGGCAAGGGGCGGGCCATGGCGGACACGGGTGCGGACGGGGGCCGGATCGTGGTCGGCGTCAGCGGCTCACTCGGCAGCCTCGCTGCCCTCCACCACGCGGTCGCCGAGGCCCGGCGCGTGGACGTAGAGGTGCTCGCGGTGCTCTGCTGGACCCCGCCCGGCGACGAACTCGGATACCGCCACTCCGTCTGCCCGCCGGTGCTCAACGCTGGCCGCGACGCCGCCGTCGCACGGCTGAGGCAGGCGCTCGACGAGGCCTTCGCCGGGCGCCATGCCGGCGCCCGGCTGCGCTGCCAGGCCGTCCGCGGGGAGACCGGCCACAGCCTGGTGCGCTGCGCCGACCGGCCCGGGGACGTCCTGGTGCTCGGCGCGGGCCGCGAGCGCGGGTGCCTGTCCCGGCTGATCCGGCCGTCGGTCACCGCCTACTGCGTGCGGCACGCCACCTGCCCGGTGCTGACCGTGCCGCGGCCGCCGCTCCAGCGGGACCTGGAGGCTCTGGAACGCGGGTACGGGCTGCGGGAGTTGGTGGCGGGGAACTGAGCCCTGCGGCCGGCGGACCCGTCCTACGGTCGGTGTCCCGCGGTGCGGGCGGCGGCGTGATCCGGCGCAGCGGCCAGAGCGGATGGAGGTCCGGGCGTACCCGCCATGTCAGCCGGCCGCGACGGTTCGGCCACGGCGATCCGGCCACGGCAGTCCGGCGGCCCGGGCGAGGACGGCGGCGGTCCGGCGGCCGGCGGTCAGGGTGTCGGGGTCCGTGGCGGGGAGGCAGCGCTTGGCGTCGGGGCTATAGGTGGTCATGATCACGCCGGCGTGGTCGGTGGGGAGTTCGAGCAACTCGGCCGTCGGTACCACGGCGTGCAATTGGCGGGTGAGCTCCGCCGGAACCACCTCGTCCGCCGTCCCGTGCACCAGCCGGATAGGGACGGGGGAGGGGCTCGCGGCGAGCAGGTCCAGCGGGCGGTCGCCGGTGGTGGCGGCCGGGCGGCCGTAGGCGGAGGCGATGCCGACGGCGGCGGCGGGACGCAGCTCGGCGGGGGTGCCGGGGTGGGTCGCCACGGCGATCGCCTCCCGGCCGCCGAGCGACCAGCCGGCCAGGACGAAGCGCTCCGGGTCCCCGCCGTACGCACCGGCGTTGCGGCGGGCGAAGGCGAGGGAGGCGAGCAGCTCGGCGCGGCCGCCGTCCTCGCGGTCGGAGCGCCAGTCCGGGACGAGCACCAGCAGGCCGAGCCCAGCGGCCTCCTGGGCGAGCGTTCCCATCACGTCGCGCTCGTCGGGGCCCGAGCCGTGCCAGAGCAGCACGACCGGGGCGGGCCCGGCAGCGCCGGCGGTCGGGCGGTGGACGTCCAGCAGCCGTCCGTCCGCGTACGGAACGACCTCAGGTCGAGTGCTCGTCATGCCGGGTTCGCCTCCGATTCGGTGCCTGATCACGGAGCTGGTACTGTACTTCCTGTCGCGAGGGAGATGATTCCTCGTCAGGCGTCAGCGGTGCTACCAGAGCACGTCCTACTTTCAGTAGGGAGAGTCCGTGCAACCCGGGCCTGGCGCTCCACTGTCGGACGGGGTCCGGTACCTGCTCGGGTATCGGGCCCCGTCCGCGTTCCCGGGCGAGGTCGGCGCGAAGCCGGAGTTCGTCGGAGACGAGAAGTCCCGAAAGGCTTTGCAGGGCGCAGGCGGCGCGTTCCGGGCGGGCTCAGTCGACGAAGCCGATGACCCCGTACTCCTCGACCTCCTGCGCCCCGCGGAGCCAGCCGAGGACCTCCGCGACGGCCTCGGCCACCTCGCGCTCCAGCGTCGGCGTGCGGCCCTCGCGCTCGGCGAGTTCGAACTGCCGCAGCGCCTCCCGGCACTGCTCGGGAGACCACTCGCCGCAGGACACCTCGGCGCAGTAGGGGAGTTCGGCGGGGAAGCCGCTGCCGTACTGGAAGTCCGAGACCGAGACGGCGGTGACGCCGTACGCGCGCAGGCCGTGGTCGACCTCGTCCAGCCACAGGCCCCGGAAGGGGCCGAAGGAGCGGCTGTCGAGGACGGACGCGTCGATCCTGCAGAGGCGCTGGTACGCGTAGCCGTACTGGAACGCGTGCTCCTTGTCGAACGGCCCGCCGTGCACCACCGCGCGCAGCGCCTCGTAGGCGGTGGGGGCGCCGTCCGCGATCTGGTCGGCGAACTCCTGGTCGGCGCGGTCCAGATCGGTGCCGAAGAACCCGCGCACCTCTTCGAGCACGTCCTCGCTGGCGCAGCCGGCCAGGGCGTGCTTGCCCTCGAGGTTGGTCAGGTACGCGGTCAGGAAGGAACTCATGGGGGCACCGTAGCGGCAGTGACGGACAGTCCGCTCACGGGCCCCGGTCATCTCAGGCGGCCTCCGCGGACTCGTCGGGTGGGACGGCGATCAGGACGAACTCCGCGCCGGCGCCGTCCCGGACCAGCGCCGAGCGGCCGAAGGGTGTGGGTTCGGGGTCGGTGAGGACGGTGCCGCCGAGGGTGCGGAGTCGGGCTGCGGTGCGGTCGGCGTCGGCCGTCCCGAACTGGATGCGCCAGACGGCCGTGGCCTGCGGCGCGCCGGAGGGGCCGATGCTGCAGGCGGGCAGGCCCGCGACCCGGGCGAGGGTGTGGCCGGCGCGGGGGCGGTCGTAGCCGTAGCCGAAGGCGCGGTGGTAGAAGGCGCGGGCGGCGTCCGGGTCGGGGGAGAGGTGCTCGTTCCAGGTGGGCGTGCCCGGCTCGTTGACCAGTCCGGCGCCCTCGACGGCCTCGCCCTGCCAGAGACCGAAGGGCGCGCCGAGCGGGTCGACGGCGAGGGCGGCGCGGCCCTGGTCGGGCACCTCGTACGGCTCGCGGGTGATCCGGCCGCCGGCGGCCCGGATTTGCGCGGTGGTGCGGTGCAGGTCGGCGCAGGCGAGGTAGGTGGTCCAGGCGGCGGCCGGGGCGACGGGTGACGCGGTGATCGCCGCGACCTGGGCGCCGTACCGGGTGGCGACCGCCTCGCCGGGGCCGGTCGGGACGAACTCCCAGTCGAACAGCGCGCCGTAGAATCGCTCCGCCCGCAGGATGTCCGGGGTCGTCAGCGCGACCCAGCACGGGACGCCCTCGCGGTACCTGCCCGCTTTCGGCATACCGCCCTCCTGGTGCCGTCGGCCCCACCCGCCAGCCTCCGCGCCCGACCGGCGGGTGGCAAGCGGGGCCTCAGGCGACCCCGCGCGGCCGGAACTGGATGCTGATCCGCGGGCCCACCGGGCGGGCCGTCTTCGGAATCGCGTGCTCCCAGGTGCGCTGGCAGGAGCCGCCCATCACCACGAGGTCCCCGTGGCCGAGCGGCCGGCGGACGACGGCTCCGCCGCCGAACCGCGGCCGCAGCGCCAGGATGCGCGGCTCGCCGACCGACAGGATCGCCACCATGGTGTCCTCGCGGGCGCCCCGCCCGATCCGGTCGCCGTGCCAGGCCACGCTGTCCCGGCCGTCCCGGTAGTAGCAGAGCCCGAGGGTGCGGAACGGCTCGCCCAGCTCCTTCGCGTAGTGCCGGCTCAGTGCCGTCCGGGCCTCGCCGAGGACGGGGTGCGGCGGCTCGGCCTCCGCCGGATAGGAGGCGAGCAGTCGCGGCACGTCGACCATCCGTTCGTACATCTCGCGCCGCTCGGCCCGCCAGGGCACGGTCGCGGCCAGCTGTTCGAACAGCCGGTCCGCTCCGTGCAGCCAGCCGGGCAGCACGTCCAGCCAGGCGCCGTCGCCGAGCACCAGCCGCCGCAGGCCGTCGAACCGGCCGAGGCGGATGTCCCCGGTGTCGGCGTCGTCGAACAGCGAGGGCTGGAGGTGGACGGCGCTGTGCATGGGGCCAGCGTACGCCCATAATCGAACACGTGCTCGAACATTGCCTGCGGCCTCGGAGAACCCCGGAGGCCCGGGTGCCGGGCCTGGGTGTCGGGACAGGTCCTAGCCTGCCGGTATGGCGATCAACGGCTTCGGGGTCACCGAGTTCCAGCTCGTTCTGCTGCGCCGGATGGCCGACTACCGCCCCGACCTTGTCGAGGACGCGGTGCGGCGGCTCGGCGCCACCCGTGCCTTGATGCGGGAGGCGAACAAGCGCTGGCAGGCGATGGTCCGCGCGCCCCGGTTCCCGCATGGCGCCGCCCGGTACACCGCCGTGCTCGGGCCGGCGGAGGCGGGCCTGCCGCGCCGGATCGGGGATCTGGCGTGCGTGGCGCGGCAGTGGGCGTTGCCGCTCTGGCCGGAGCTGCGCTTCGAGATCCTGCTCGGCCCGGCCGAGATGGGCGTGCCACTGCTGAACGAGTGGCTGGTCCGGGCGGCGGGCGCCCCCGCGCCCGAACTGCGGACGCTGGCCGACCTGGTGCCGTGGAGCTGTGTGGTGGCCGACGTGGGCACCGCCTTCCCGGGGGCCCGGCCGCGTGAGGGGAGCGCGCCGAACCGGTTCCAGCTGGACTTCGAGGCGCCGGACGTGGACGGGCGGGTGTGCTCGTGTACGGCCGACTTCACCTGGGGGCTGTTGCAGGAGGTCCGACCGAGGTAGGGGCAGTCGAGCCGTTCAATGGGCGAAACAAGGCGATATTCAGTTAATACCTTTGATTTGCAGGTTGAGGCGAGGTAGTGGCAGCATAATCGCAGACACGGAACAGCCTTGGTATCGGAAAGCGAAGGATCATGTCGGACGTCGCGCGCGTCATCGTCGGAGTCAGCGGTTCGCTGCACAGTCTCACCGCCCTGCACCGGGCGGCCGAGGAGGCCCGGGCCCGGCGGGCCGTGCTGGTCCCGGTGCTCGCCTGGACCCCGGTCGGCGGAGAGCGCAACTACCGTGCCCGGCCGTGCCCGCCGCTGCTCCGCGCCTGGCGGGACGCCGCCGAGGCCCGGCTGGATCGCGCGCTGGAGCAGGCCTTCGGCGGTCTGCCGGTCGGCGTGCCGGTGCGGCCGCTGGTCATGCGCGGCGAGGCCGGCCGGGTGCTGGCCGAGCTGGCCGACCGGCCGGGCGACCTGCTGGTGATCAGCGCCGGTCGCCACGGCTCGGCGCGCGGGCGGCTGCGCCGACTGGTGCGCGGCTCGGTCAGCCGCTACTGCCTCGACCACGCGCCGTGCGGCGTGCTCGTCGTCCCGCCGTCCACCCTGCACGATGACCTGCGCGCGCTGCACCGCGGCATCGACCTGCGGGAGCTCATCGCGGCCTGACGGTCCGTCAACTCCGGTGCACGGTCCGGCCGCCGACCACCGTGCGGACGGGCCGCAGCCCGCGCAGCGTGTCCACCGGGCAGCTCAGCGGGTCCAGCGGCCAAAGCGTGAGGTCGGCGAGGTGGCCCGGCCGCAGGCTGCCGCGCCCGCTGCTCTCGCCGGTCAGCCGGGCGGCGTTGACGGTGTGCAGCGCGACCGCCTCGGCCCGCTCGATCGCGTGCTCCGGGCCGACCACCCCGGCCGTGGTGTCGCGGGTGGTCATGCCCCACACCGACACCATCGCCCCGTACGGGCCGACCGGGAAGTCCGAGCCGGCCGAGAGCTGCGCCCCCTCGTCCAGCCACTCCCGCAGCGGGAACAGCGCGGCGGTGCGTTCCTCTCCCCACGCACGCTGCTGGGTGAGCGCGCCGTCGTGCAGCAGCGGGTGCTGCACCGTGACCGGGATGCCGAGCGCGATCGCCCGGGCCCGCTGGTCGGCCCGGGCCAGTCCGCCGTGCTCGACCACCAGCGTGCCGGGCGGCAGGCCAGGGCGGCGCTTCAGCACCTGCTCGAAGACGTCCAGCAGCACCCGCAGGCCGCGGTCGCCCCAGGCGTGCACGCCGACCCGCCAGCCGCGTTCGACCACCCGGTCCACCGCGGCGAGCAGCTCCTCCGGTTCCCAGAGCAGCCGCCCGTGGTAACAGGGCTGCCCCTGGTACGGCTCCTCCAGTGCGCCCGCCTCGAAGCCGCCGTCGATGCCGAACTTGACGCCCCACAGGCGGAGTCGGTCGTCGTCCCGGCCGTTCGCCTGCCACTCGTCCATCCGGTCCAACAGCGCGTCCACCTGCTCGGGCGTCCGCGCGGCGAAGCCGGAGACCAGCACCCGGACCCGGACGGCGAGTGCGTTCTCGGTGCGGGCCGCGTCCAGCACGTCGAGGTCCTCGACCGGGACCAGGCAGTCGCGGACGGTGCCGATCCCGGTCGCGGCGAAGTCCTCGGACGCCGCGCGCAGGCCCGCGATCCGCTCGGTGAGGTCCGGGCGCGGCAGCACCCGCTCGACCAGCTCGATCGCCCGGTTGATTAGCCGGCCGGTCAGCCGCCCCTGCTCGTCGCGCTCGATCACCCCGCCGGGCGGCGCCTCGGTGGCCTCGGTGATCCCGGCCAGCCGCAGCGCGGCGGAGTTGAGCACCATGTTGTACGCGCCGCGGCGCACCAGCACCGGGTGGTCGGCGGTGGCGGTGTCCAACTCCCCGGTGGTGGGCAGCCGTTGCTCGGCCAGCAGCGCCTCCTGCCAGTTGACCGTGGTGCGGATCCACGCCCCGGCGGGGGTGTGGGCGGCGCGCTCGTGGATCAGCCCGAGGAACTCGGCGAGGTTCCGGGCCTGGTGAACGGGGACGCCGTGGACGCTGTGGCCGGCCAGGATCAGATGGGTGTGGGTGTCGTCGAAGGCGGGCAGCACGGTCGCGTCCGGGGCGTCCACCAGCTCGGTACCGGGGCCGATCAGGGCGTCCAGGCCGTCGGGCTCGGGGGAGAGAGCGGTGATCCGGCCGCCGGTGACGGCGACCGCCCGCTGCGGCGGCTCGCCAGGGACGCGCCCGGGGTCGAGGGTGTGGACGGCGGCGGCGCGGATCAGCAGGTCGGCGGGGGTGTGGTCGGTCTTCCCGGCGGACATGGAGACTCCTGGGGCGTGTCTTGTGGGTCTTGTCGGATCAGGTCGCGGCGTTGGGGTGCGTGCATCACAAGGCGGAGGTGGGGCACCTCGGTGCCGAAGGCGGGGGAGCGTCGTGGACCCGGCAAAGATCCGCATGACACGCCCCTAAGAGCGGGACAGCCCGGTGACCTCCTCGACGTACCGCAGACTGGGCTCGGCGAGCCGTTCGTGCAACTCGGTGAAGACGGCGCGGGCCGGGACGGCGTTCCAGTCGGCGGGCAGCAGCGGCTCGGGCAGCCCTGGGTCGAGGTAGGGCAGCCGGCGCCACTCGGTGAGCATCGGCACGTAGTCCCGGAACGCCTCGACCGGGTCGGTCCGCTCCTGCGCGCGCAACTCCTCGGCGACCGGGCGCCAGGTGTCGGTGAAGGCCGCGTACTGTGCCTCGATCGCCGGGAGGTCCCACCAACTCGCCACCGCCGTGCGGAGTTCGGCGAATCCGGCGTACTCGGCGGAGAGGAAGAGGTGGACGTAGGCGCTCAGGCCGAGGCGCTCCAGCAGGCGGCGGGCGTCCGGCAACAGCCGGGCGGGCGCCAGCCAGACGCCGGGGGCGGCGTTGCCGAAACCGAGCCAGCTGAGCCGGGAGCGCAGCTGGTGGCGGTGGGCGCGTTCGGACTCGGGCACCGAGAAGACCGCCACCACCCAGCCGTCGGCGAGTTCGGCGGGCTCCAGGCTGTGGAAGATCCGGCGGTCGCCCTCCTCGAACACCGGGTCCATCGTGGGGGCGAGGCGGTAGCCGGTGCCCGCGCGGCGTTCCTGGAGCAGGGTGCCGGCCTTCTTCAGCCGGGAGATCGCCGAGCGGACGGCCTGGGCGTCGACGTCCAGCTCGGCCATCAGCGCGATCAGGTCGGCGATCGATATCCAGCCGCCGAGGCGGCGGACGTACTCGCCGTAGACGGTGTGGATCAGGGAGCTGGGCCGGGGTGCGGTCTCCGACATGCGTGGGCCCTCCTCCCCGACGACTGGCGGTGATCATAGCGGCGGCGACAGTGCGGGGCGTAGGCACCTACGCGTAGGCGCCGGAGAGCAGGTGCCCGGCGCCGGGGGCGTGGGCGGGCAGGCCGAGGGCGCGCAGGAGTTGGTGGGTGGTGCAGATGGCGGCCGAGACCACCGGCTTGCCGAGTTGCTGCTCGGCCTCCTCGACGGCGGACAGCGAGGGCATCTGCACGCAGGCGGAGAGCACCACGGCGTCGGCCTCGCTGTGTGCGAGGCCCTTGGCGATCGCGGGCAGCCGGGCCGGGTCGTGGGCGGCCACGTCGAGGTTGTCGGCGATCTCCAGGGCCGCGTGGTCGAGTACCTCGATGCCCTCCTGGGCGAGGTAGTCGACCACCGTGCGGGCCAGCGGCCGCAGGTAGGGGGTGACCATGGCGACCTTCTTGGCGCCGAGCGTGTGCAGGCCGGTGACCAGGGCGCCGGCGCTGGTGACCACGGGCGCGGGGGCGCCGTTCTCGACCGTGCGCCGGTGCAGCCGCTGCTCGGCCTCGCGGTGGTAGCCGGGGCCGGTGGCCATCACCGCGACCAGGCAGGCGTAGCCGATCACGTCGACCCGGGCGTCCGAGAGTTCGGCGGCGCAGCGGTCGGACTCGGCGTCCATGGCCCGCAGCTGCTCCGGGGTGACCCTGGTCATCCGCATCCGGCTGGAGTGGAAGGTGAACCGTTCGGGGGCGACCGTCTCGCGGGCCCGCAGCAGGGCGGGGACTTCGGTCTCCATGGTGACGTTGGAGCTCGGGACGATCTGGCCGATCCGGTATGTCGGCATCAGCGGGTGCTCCCTTCGGCGGGCGCCGGTCGCGGGGTCAACGGGCTTCCGTCGCGGGGTCAACGGGCGTCGACCACGGGGTTGGCGAGGGTGCCGATCCTCTCGATCGTGGCCTCGACCAGGTCGCCGGGCTGGAGGAACTGCGGCGGGACCATCCCCGCGCCCACGCCCGAGGGGGAGCCGGTGGCGATCACGTCGCCCGGTTCCAGGGTCATGCCGGAGGAGATGTCGGCGATCAGCCGGGCGATGCCGAACAGCATGTGCCGGGTGTTGGAGTTCTGCCGCAGCTCGCCGTTGACCTTCAGTGAGAGGTCGAGTTGTTGGGGGTCGGGGATCTCGTCGGCGGTGACCACGACCGGGCCGAAGGGCGCGTAGCTGTCCTGGCCCTTGGAGAAGAACCACTGTCCGGAGCGGCGCTGGTCGCGGGCGCTGACGTCGTTGACGATGCTGTAGCCGAACACATGCCGCAGGGCGTCCTGTTCGGCCACCCGGAAGGCGGGTTCGCCGATCACCACCGCGAGTTCGCACTCCCAGTCGAGCTGCTTGGTGAGGTCGGCGTTGTGCAGGATCGGCTGGCCGGGCCCGGTGACGGCGGTGGCGGGCTTGCCGAACAGGACCGGACGGTCCGGGAGTTCGCGCTCGGTGTCCAGGGTTCGGTGTGACTCGGCCACGTGCTCCACGTAGTTGAGGCCGACGCCGATGATCTTGCCGGGACGCAGCGGCGCGCGCAGGGAGACCTCGGCGAGTCGCCGGGTGTCGGGTGCTCCGGCGAGCAGCTCCCGGACGGTGGCCAGCGCGGGCGCCCCAGCCCGGATCAACCCGAGCAGGTCGCCCGGGAGTTGGACCCCGGCGGCGGTGGCCAGGGCGGTCAGGTCGGCGACCCGGTCGGCGCCGATCCGGGCGCCGAGGCGCGGGGTGTCGTCGCCGTCGGCGCGGTAGGTCAGCAGGTGCATGGCTCCAGGGCTCCTGTTACGAGGTGGTGGTGGGCTGGTGTCCGTCGTGGTCGGGGTAGGCCTCCTCGCGGTAGAGGCCGAGCGAGTGCATCACCGGGAAGTCGTTGAAGGAGAACAGGCAGGCGTCCTCGCCCTGGTCGAGGTTCGCGTGCTCGTGCCAGGCCCAGGACGGGACGACGAAGATGTCGCCCTGCTGCCACTCGAAGCGCTGCCCGGCGATCACCGAGACGCCGCGTCCCTTGGCCGCCGTGTAGACCACCGAGCCGGTGTGCCGGTGGGCGCGGGTGGCCTGGCCGGGGCGCAGCAGTTGCAGGTGGGCGGCCATGGTGGGCATCACCGAGCCGCCGGTGACCGGATTGGTGTACTCCATCACCACGCCGTCGTAGGGCGATCCCTCGGTGGCGCGGGCGAGTTGGCACAGCGCGTGGTAGCTGGGCTCCCAGGGCCAGCCGAGCAGCGGCGAGTACGGCCTGGTCCACTTCTCGACACCGTACGGGAGCAGGTTGCCGCCGTAGCTGAGCAGCGAGGAGTTCACCACCGGGCCGGGGCGCTGGTAGAGCTCGGGGTGGACCTCGTAGAAGTTGGCGTCGAGGGTGTTGACCAGCGGGATGTCCAGGCCGTCCTGCCAGATCACCGGGTTGTCCTCGGCCTCGTTGCCGTGCTCGTGCCAGGTGTTGTTGGGGGTGATCGCGAAGTCGCGCGGGCCGACCTTGAGCTTCTGCCCGTCCACGACGGTCCAGGCGCCGGTGCCCTCGTGGACGAAGCGCAGCGCGGATGCCTGGTGGCGGTGCGCGGTCATCGCCTCGCCGGGCCCCATGATCTGTAGGCCGGTGTACAACAGGCCGACGGCGGCGCTGAGTTCACGGCGCCCCGGGTTGACCAGCATCACCACCCGGCGGCCCGCGTCGTCGGCCTTCACCAGCGGGAGCGCCTTGCGTACCAGTGGACGCAGGTCGGTGTAGCGCCAGAGCACCGGGACGGATTTGGGCTGTGGGTACCAGGGCTCGATCTCGTTCGCCACCGTCCACAGGGCGCCGGCCTCGTGCTTGGCCAACTCCTCGTAGTAGGCGAGCAGTTCTGGGCTGTCGTTGACCCGGGCCCGGCCGATCTGGTCGTCGTCGTGGCTGGTCATGCCTGCTCCTCGGGGAACACCAGGGGCCGCAGCGGGCGGTTGTCCACGTGCAGCCGGAAGACGTCGAAACGGTTGTAGTGGCCGACGATGTCGTGCATCTGCTTGGGCTGGATGCAGCGGCCGAGGTCGATCTCGGCGTAGACGATGCCCTCCTCGTCCACCAGCGGCTCGGTGACCGCCCGGCCGTCCGGGCCGAAGACGCCGGACAGCGCGTTGCGCGGGCGGGCGAGAAGCTTCCGTACCTGGTGGTCCTCGCCCGCGATCAGGTCCACCATGTCGGGCGAGATGGTGGAGCAGGAGACCACGGTGAACAGCTTGCCCTCGAAGCAGTGGGCGGCGGCGCGCAGCGCGATGGCCTCCGCCATGTCGTAGTCCTCGGGGGCCACCGGCAGGGCGATGTAGCTCGCGGCGTGGACGAGTTCGCCCTGGGCCAGCAGGGTGAAGCGGGCCAGGGTGTTGGTGTTCTCGCCGCAGGCCAGCGCGCCGAGCGGGCCTACGGCCGTACGGTGCACCCGCAGCGAGCTGCCGTCGCCCTGGGTCCAGGTCAGCTTCTCGGCCCAGGTGGGGACCAACTTGCGATGCACGCCAAGCAGTTCGCCGTCCGAGCCGATGATCAGCAAGGTGTTGTAGAGCACCCCGAGGCTGTGTCGGCCGCGTTCGTTGACGCCGATCACCAGCACCACCCCGGCCTGCCGGGCGGCGGCGCGCAGGGTGTCCACGTACGGTCCGGGGACGTCCACGGCGGAGCGGTAGAGCCGCTCGTACCAGGGCGAGCCCTGCACCGGGGTCATCGTCCAGTTCCAGTAGGGGTAGCCGGGGACGAAGACCTCGGGGAAGACGACCAGTCGGGCGCCGTGTCCGGCAGCCTCGTGGATCAGGGCGACGGCCTTGTCGACGGTGGCGGCCGGGTCCAGGTAAACGGGGGCAGCCTGCACGGCGGCGGCGGTGAAGCGGGGCAGGTCCGGCATGCTCACTCCTCGGTTCGATCGGGCAGCCAGCGGCGGTGGACGGGCGGGGCGGGTTCGCGCAGCAGGTGCAGTCGCGGGGCGACCCGGTCGGCGCCCGGGCCCGGCGGCTTGCGGCTGCCGGCCCGCCAGGGTTCGGGCCAGCGGGCGCCCGGGCCGGTGTGGCCCTGGTCGGCGGCGGCGTGCAGGGTCCAGAGCGGGTCGTGGAGTTGGGCCCGGCCGATCGCGACCAGGTCGGCGCGGCCGGCCAGCAGGACGGAGTTGGCGTCGTCGTGCCCGGAGATCGCGCCGACCGCGACGGTGGGCAGACCGGTGGCGGCGCGGATCAGCTCGGCGAACGGCGTCTGGTAGCCGCGCCCGTACGGCGGCCGCTGGTGCGCCACGACCTCGCCGGTCGACACGTCCACCGCGTCCGCTCCGGCGTCGGCCAGCGCCCGGCAGATCGCCACCGCCTCGGCCTCGGTGGTGCCGTCGGGGGCCCAGTCGGCGGCCGAGATCCGGACCAGCAGCGGCCGGCCGGCGGGCCAGACGGCGCGCACGGCGGCCAGCACCTCCAGCGGCAGCCGCAGCCGGTGGGCGAGCGGGCCGCCGTAGTGGTCGGTGCGGTGGTTGGTGAGCGGGGAGAGGAAGGAGGAGAGCAGGTGCCCGTGGCCGAACTGCAGCTCCAGCACATCGAAGCCGGCCCGGGCGGCGCGCTCGGCGGAGGCGGCGAAGTCGGCGGTGACGGCTGTCAGTTGGATGTCGGTGGCTTCGTGCGGGGTCGGGCTGTCGGCGTCCCAGGGCAGCGGCGAGGCGGCGAGCAGCGGCCAGCCCTCGGCGAGCGGGCGGCCGATGCCGTCCGGTCCGGGGACGGTCGTCGCGGCCCGGCGGCCGGCGTGGGTGAGCTGGAGGCCGACCGGGGTGTCGCTCACCGTCCTTACGGCGTCGCGGAGTTCGGTCCAGGCCGCCTCCTGGCGGTCGCTCCACAGCCCGGGGCAGCGGTCGGTGGCCCGGCCCTCGGGGCTGACGGCCGTCATCCCGGCGATCACCAGCCCGGCGCCGCCGAGCGCGTGGGCGGTCAGCTGGGCCCGGTCGAAGGCGCTGGGCAGCGCGTCGGGGGAGGTGAAGGTGGCGAGCGGAGGCACCACGACGCGGTTGCGCAGCTCCAGCGTGCCGAGCTTCATCGGCCGGAACATCGGCGGTACCCCGGGCGATCCGCCAGCGGCGGCGTCCACCGTGTCGGTGAATTCGGGGTCGCGGGCGCGCAGATTGCCGTAGGTGACGCGACGGCTGCGGGTGAGCAGGTTGAAGGCGAACTGGTCGATGCCCTGCCCGGTGCGGCGCCCGACGGTCTCGAACCACTCCAGGCTGGCCTGGGCGGCCCGCTGGGTGGACTCCACCACGGGCCGCCGTTCGGCTTCGTAGGCGGCCAGGGCGCCGTCCAGGGTGGGCTGTTCGCTCAGCGCGGCGGCCAGGGCGAGGGCGTCCTCCAGGGCCAGCTTGGTGCCCGAGCCGATCGAGAAGTGCGCGGAGTGCGCGGCGTCGCCGAGCAGCACCGTGTTGCCATGGCGCCAACTGGCGTTCCGTACCGTGGTGAAGCGGATCCAGCGGGAGGCGTTGGGGATCAGCCGATGGCCGTCCAGGTGCCCGGCGAGCAGTTCCGCGCAGCGGTCCACGCTCTCGTGGTCGCTCTCGCCGCGCGCCGACTCCCGAGCGGCGAAGGACTCGAAGCCCGCGCGGCGCCAGGCGTCCTCGGCGATCTCGACGATGAAGGTGGAGCGGGTCGCGCTGTACGGGTAGGCGTGCACCTGCAGGACGCCGAAGTCGAACTCCTCGACGATGAAGGTGAAGGCCTCGAAGACCCGGTCGGTGGCGAGCCAGATGTAGCGGCAGTTCCGCTCGTCCAGTTCGGTACGGAAGGTTTCCGGGTGGGCCGCCCGGGTGGCCGAGTGGATGCCGTCGGCGGCCACCACCAGGTCGTATTCGGCCGAGAGCCGGTCGACCGGCGGGGCGGGCGTGCGGTAGCGCACGTCCACCGCCAGCTCCGCGCAGCGCTGTTGCAGGATCGCGCGCAGACGGTTGCGGTCCAGCGCGGCGAAGCCGTGCCCACCGCTGGTGCGGACCTGGCCGGCGTAGCGGATGTCGATGTCGCTCCAGCGGGCGAACTCGGCGCTGATCGCGGCGAAGACCTGCGGGTCGGCCTGGGCGATGCCGTCCAGGGTCTCGTCGGAGAAGACCACGCCGAAGCCGAACTCGTCCTCCCGGGCATCCCGTTCGAACACGGTGATCTCCCGGTGCGGCGCCAACTGCTTGGCCAGGGCGGCGAAGTAGAGTCCGCCCGGGCCGGCGCCGATCACCGCGATCCGGCGGGCCACGGCCGTCATCCGAGCACCTCCGCCCGCTGCGGCCCGGCCTCGGTCAGCGCCCGGCGCACCGGCGCGGGCCAAGGCTCGGCGCCCTTGGTGTGCGGGGCGGCGTGCACCACCGACATGCGGCCGCTGGCGGCCAGCCCCTGCGGGCCGTGCACCTCGAAGGCGTAGTGCAGCGAGGAGCCGCCGACCCGGACCACCCGCAGCTCGGTGCGGACCACGTCCCCGAACCAGAGCCGCTCGCGGTAGTCCGCCTCGAAGTGCACCCGGGGGATCCGCCCGAACAGTTCGGCCAGCCCGAGCCGGCGCAGCAGCGCGGCCTCGGCCGCCTCGGCCCAGCGCTGCACGGCGGAGAAGTGGTAGTGCCCGGCGGCGTCGGTGTCCGACCACTCGACCCGGCGCTCGATGGTGACGCTGGCGGGGTTCAGGGCGGCCCTCCTACGGAGTTCGGTGCGCAGCAGCTTGCCGGTCGCGGTGCGCGGCAGCTCGTCGACGAACTCGACCGCGCGCGGGTACTTGTAAGGGGCGATGGCGCGTTTGACGTGTTCCTGGAGCTCCTTGACCGTCTCCGGCCCGGCCGACACGCCCTCGCGCAGCACCACGTACGCCTTGACCACTGTGCCGCGTCGCTCGTCCGGCGCGCCGACCACGGCGGAGTCGGCCACTGCGGCGTGGGTGGCGAGCGCCTGCTCGACCTCGGGCCCGGCGATGTTGTAGCCGGCCGAGACGATCATGTCGTCGTTGCGCGCCTGGTACCAGAAGTAGCCGTCCCGGTCGCGGAGGTAGGTGTCGCCGGTGAGGTTCCAGCCGTTCCGGACGTAGTCGCGCTGGCGCTCGTCGTCCAGGTAGCGGCAGCCGGTCGGGCCCTTGACCGCCAGCAGCCCGGGTCGGCCGTCCGGCACCGGGTTGCCGTGCTCGTCCAGGATCGCCGCCCGGTAGCCGGGGACGGGACGGCCGGTCGAGCCGGGGCGGACGTCCTGGTCGGCGGCCGAGATGAACACGTGCAGCAGCTCGGTGGCGCCGATGCCGTCGATCAGCCGCTGCCCGGTGGCCGCGCGGAAGGCCTCCCAGACGGCGGCGGGCAGCGGCTCGCCGGCCGAGACGCAGCGCCGGACGCCGGCCAGCCGGTCGGACAGCCCGGCGGCCAGGATCGCCCGGTAGGCGGTCGGCGCGGTGAACAGCACGCTCACGCCGTGGCGGGCCACCTGCCCGGCCAGCTGCTCGGGGGTGGCCTGCTCCAACAGCAGGCTGGCGGCGCCGGCCCGCAGGGGGAAGACCAGCAGTCCGCCGAGGCCGAACGTGAACCCCAGCGGCGGGGTGCCGGTGAACAGGTCGTCGGGGGTGGGCCGGAGCAGGTGCCGGGAGAAGGTGTCGGCGTTGGCCAGCACGTCGCGGTGGAAGTGCAGGGTGGCCTTGGGGCGGCCGGTGGTGCCGGAGGTGAAGGCGATCAGTGCGACGTCGTCGGCGGCGGTCGGAACGGCGGTGAAGCCGGGCGGCCGGGTGGCGGAGCGGACGGTCAGGTCCTCGGGGTCGGTGCCGCCGAAGGGGAGTATGCGCAGGTCCGGGGCGTTCGCCTGGTGGAGCTCGGCGAGGAAGCGGTGGTCGCACAGGGCGACGGAGGGTCTGGCGATCCGGATGAGCTCGGTCAGCTCGGCGGCGCGCAGCAGCGGCATGGTGGTGACGACCACCCCGCCGGCCTTCAGGACGCCGAGCCAACAGGCCGCCAGCCAGGGGTTGTTGGGGCCGCGTAGCAGCACCCGGTTGCCGGGGACCAGGCGCAGGTCGTCGGTCAGCAGGCGGGCGATCCGGTCGGCGTGGTCGCGCAGTTCGCCGTAGCTCCACTGCTCGGTGGGGGTGAGCAGGCAGCGGCGGTCGGGGCCGAAGCGGGCGATCGGGTCGTCGAGTAGGGCGGCCGCGCAGTTCAGGCGGTCGGGATAGGCCAACTCCGGTAGTTCGAAGAGGAGTTCGGGCCACTGGTCGAAGGGTGGGAGATGGTCGCGACAGAACGTGTCCACATGCGCCGAGGGGAAGAGCTCCATGGGCGGGCACCTCATTGTGCGAGCGGGGAGTAGAGCCAGTATGGCGCCCTCGTGACGCCAGTCAAGAGAGCGATACATGCATTCGGGCGACGGGGGCGGCGGGGCGGCGGGCGCGACGGCGTGGCGGGTTGGCAGGTCGGCGGGTCGGCGGGGCGCCGCGGGGAAAACAGAACGCCCCGCGGGCCGGTGGGGCCCGCGGGGCGTTGAGGGTGTCGCGGTGCGGCCGGCGCTCAGCTGGCGTCGGTGTGGAAGGCCGCGTCCGGTGTGCGGCCGTCCTGGGCCTGCTGGGCACGCTCGACGAGCAGGCGGGCGAACAGGACCAGGGCGGGCGTCGCGACCGCCGCGCCCGGGCCGTCGTCGTGCACGTACAGCAGCGTCGGGCCGACCCGGACCAGCGCCTCCGCGTCCGTCGAACCCGAGGTGCGGGCCATGCTCTGGTCGCCGATCGGCGGGATGGCCGCCGCGGCCGTCGGGCCCGCGCCGCTGACGCGGTCGAGGCCCGCGGTGAAGGCCCGGCTGGCCGCCTCGGTGGAGGCGAAGGTGACCACGGTGAACTTCACGGACTGGACGGTCGGGGCGCGGAAGGTCACGGTGGCGTAGGCGAGTTGCCGGTCGCAGGAGTCCGGGAGCAGGCAGGGCACCGCGTACCCCGAGCCGGCCCCGGACTCCGGTGCGCTCTCCACCTGCCAGCCGCCCGGCATCGCCGCTACGTCTGGCAGTACGCCCTGCAGCTGCGCGGGGTCGCGGACGGTCCGGGCAGCGTGGGCGAAGTCGGGGCCGTTGGGGTGCAGCAGCGGGCGCGAGCCGAGGTTGATCCCGAGCGCGACCAGGGCGGCGATCAGGACCAGGGCCAGCGCGACGATGATCCCGGTGTTGCTGCGCCGGGCTGCCAGGGCCTGGGCGTCGGCGACCGCCGGGTCGACCCGGAGCTGGACGGTGCTCGCGTCGGCTGGGGCCGTCGGGTCCATTCGGAGTTGGACGGTCGTCGGGTCGGCGGGTCTTCCGAGTTCGGTGGTGGCCACGTACTGGGCGAACGCCACGTCGCTGGCCAGCAGTCGGGTGACGGCGGCGGTCAGGCCCTCCTGCGCCCGGGAATCGTGCGGGCTCGCCTCCAGTGCCGCCACGGCCTGAGCCCCGTCCGGCATCAGCCGAAGCCGGGCCCGCACCACCCCGGCCACCGCCTGCCCCGGCCCGTCGGCCGTCCCCTGAGCGAGCCGGACCAGCGCCCCCACCACGCCCGGTACCAACTCCCGGCCGTCCCCCATGGCAACTCCCCCCCGCCGCACGAGTCGTTGCCCCCTACGATCCCGGGCCGCCGGCCGCTCCGCACCCCCGTCGAGGCGAACGGAGACGCAACTGCAACCGCCCCCGGACGTGTCGGAGAATCCCGGAGCGCAGGCCACCGATCCGCATGCGGGGACGAATTCCCGTCGTTGACCCGAACTGTCGTTCGGGCCGCAGCGGTTCAATGCCGCGAATTTACGCCGTCGGGGTAATTCCGGACCGCAGATCTGCCGATACCCGTAACGACGTCATTACGCCGTTCGGAGGAGCCAGCATGCCTGAGCTGTGGCTGCCCGGTGCCGAGATCCACGACCTCGGCGACCACGCGCCGACCGACCAGCAGTACCCGCCGAAGGCCATCGCGCACATCACCTGGGACCGCAACGCGACCGCCGCCGCACCGCAGGACTGGTGCACCTACGAGGACCTGGTGGGGTACTTCACCGGCAGCGGCGCCGGCGACGCGCCGCACCTGGTCTGGGACCCGTTCAGCGGCCGGACGGCGCAGCTGTTCCCGGCCGACTCCCGTTCCAAGAGCCTGCTCAGCCCGGCCGAGAGTCCGACCCGCACCAACCGGGCCGGGCGGGTGGTGATCCAGATCGAGGCGGTGTTCTTCCCGTACTGCCGCTACCAGGGGACGGTGTACCCGCGGCTGGTCGACACCCCGTGCGCGGGCTGGGACCGGATCCACGCCTGGATCTCCTCCTTGGGCGTGCCCGACGTGTGGCCGATGGGCCGTCCGACCGACTTCTCCGAACACCGCGACGAGCGGGTGTGGGAGACCCAGGGCGGCTGGTACGCGCACGCCCACGTGCCGTTCAACGACCACGTCGACCCCGGCTCCTGGCCCGTCTTCACCGGCGGCCCCGGCTCGCCGTCCACCCCGCCCTCGCAGCAGCACCCGGGCCCGGCCCGCTACCAGGTCACCCTCAACGGTCTGGCCTACGGCTACGGCGCCCATGGCTACCAGGTGACGGTGGTCGGTCGGGCGCTGGTCGCGGGCGGCTTCGGCGCCCACTACCACTCCGGGCCCGGGCCGGACTGGACGGACGCGGACACCGAGAACTACGCGGACTACCAGCGGAGCCTGGGCTACACGGGGCAGGCGGCGGACGGTGTCCCCGGCGAGGGCTCGCTGCGGCGGCTGCTCGGCTACCTGCCCGGGCCGCGCACTGTCTCGCTGGCGCACGTGGTGGCGGCCGCGCGCAGCGACCCGGGGGCGGAGCAGGGGCACCGGACGTACGGGGCCGAGGTGGCGATCGTCGAACAGGCGCTGGCGGACGAGGGGTTGCTCGAACAGCGCTGGGTGGACGGCTCCTTCGGCAGTCTTACGGTCACGGCGTACGCGGGGTGGCAGCGGCGGTGCGGCTACACGGCGGGGGCCGCAGACGGTATCCCCGGCTGGGACTCGCTCCACCGACTGGGTGCGGCACAGGACTTCGCGGTGACCGACTGACGGACTGGCGGACTGGCGGACGGTCCGGACCGGAGGGCTGCGGCGGGGGACCGAGGCTACGTCCGGGGTGGTTCGCTGCCGGGCGTGGCGCGCGGGCGCGTACTCGCTAGGGAGTAATGAGGTTACCTCCACCGTCAGATGCCCGATGAGGGGAGGGCGGGAGAGCCACGGTCGGGCTGGGCGGGGCGACGGCTCACACCTGCCCGGCGGCCTCGGCGGGCAGTCCGCCCGGCGGGGATTTCTGACCAGGGGTGATGACCTGCTACTGTTCCTTCCGTTGAGAGGGATTGATCTTCAGCAGAGGGGATCTCTCGAACAGGCGTCAGCGGTGCTACCAGAGCACGTCCTACTTTCAGTAGGAAGAGTCCGTGCAACCCGGGCCTGGCGCTCCACCCGAAGGGGCTCGTTCCGTCCAACGGAACGGGCCCCTTCGTCGTTTCCGTCGTGACTCCGGTCGCCGTCGGCGCGAGGGCGACGCTCCATTGCGCGCGTCCTCTTATCGCACTTTCTGGCCCGAAACCCTGTGGCGTGGCCGGGTATCGGCCAAGGTCCCGTACCAGGTGGCCGACGGACGACGTTCCGCTGCGGCCGACCGGCCAGCGGCTTTGTCTGTCGGGCCAGCCTGATGCATCGCCATACCTTGGCCGGAACTCACTGCTACTGGTGTGAATATGCCATTGGAATGTTCGTCATACGGAATCCGGCAGTAGCCTTCCGTGTCGAACCTGCCACTGCTGGTGGCGATCCGGTCGGAACCGCACTGCGCCCGGCCACCCCAGACCCCCGCGAAGGAGCCGGTGTGCCGGGTATCGACGAATGCCTCTCCGGGGCGATGGAGATCGCCGGCGCCCGCGCCGCGAGCCTGGTCGACTGGAGCAGCGGACTCGCCCTCGGCAGCGTCGGCGACAGCCCGACCGGCGAGCACGAGACCTCCGCTGCCGAGGCAACCGACTTGGTGCGCGCGGCCGTTGAGAGCCAGACCTTCACGGTGGCGGAGGACCGGCGGTCCCCGCTGGAGGACATCATCGTCACCGCGGGCCGTAGTTATCACCTGATCCGCTTCATCGACACCGTCTTCGACAGTCGTCTGGTATTGCACCTCTGGATGGACCGCGAGGAGGGCAACCTCGCCGTCGCCCGCTTCCGCCTCCAGGCGCTCGCCGAGGAGCTGGTGCTGGGGTGAGCATGACTCCCGTACCACCTGTCGTATTCCGACCAGCCCGCCGGACGGACGCCCCTCGGCGGTGGCCCGCGTGACCGCAGCGCCCTCCGCGGCCCCGCCCACCACGACCCCGCCCACCACCGCCCCGCCCACGACGGAACCGGCGGGACCGACAGGATCGGCGATGCCAGCCGGTCCTGCCGCACCGACCGACCTGGCCGCACCGACCGACCTGGCCGCGCCGACCGGCCAGGTCGCGCCGACCGGCCAGGTCGCGCCGAGGACCCCCGGCGAAGCGATGGCCCTACTCGCCGCCCGCCGCGCCACCGGCGCCCTGCACGGCCCGCTCGGCAGTCTCCACCTGGTCGACGGCCAGGTGACCGCCGCCGAGTCCCCGCGCGCGCCCGGCCTGGTCGACCTGCTCACCGGCTGCGGCCGGATCGTCCCCGAGGGCTGGGCGGAACTCCTCCGCCTCCACGGCGCCCAGGGCCGGATCGGCGAGGTGCTGGTCGATCGGGGGCTGCTCACCCGGGGCGAACTCGAACTCGGCCATCTGGGAACGCTGTTCGACGCCGCCTACTTCGTCCTCGCCGACCGGGCCGGCGGCACCTGGCGCTTCGAGCCCGACGTCCGGCACTGGCTCGGACCGGTGGCGGCCGTCGACCCGGCGCGGCTGCACCGCGAGGTCGAGCGCCGGGGCCGACTCCTCGACCGGATCTGGCCCTGGCCGCAGCTGGACACCGCGCCCGTCCGCCCGGTCGAGCACAGCTGGCGTCCCTCCCACCGCCCGCCCGGCCGCCGTCGACGCGAACTGCTGGACCACGCCGACGGCCGAAGAACCCCGGCGGACCTGGCCCGACTGCTCGGCCGCTCCGGCTTCGGTGTGACGGCGGACGTCCGCCGCCTGGCCGCCGCCGGACTGCTCGACGTCCCGCGAAAGGACGCCGCCCGACCCGAGGTGCTCCTACCCGAGGCCCCCCGCCGCGCGGCGCCCCGCTCCGACGCCCCGCGGCACGCCGCGCCGCCGGCCGCGACGCCCGAAGTACCCCCGCAGGGACGGCGGGAACCGGCCGGGGGCCTGCACCGCCGGGTCCCCGGCGCCACCCTCCGCAGCCTCGCGGCCACCGGCCACCCGGGTGCCCCGGCCACCGGCCACCCAGGTGCCCCGGCAACGGCAGCAACCGCCCTGATCCGCCCTGACCGCCCGCCCATCACGGCAGCGGCCCACCCGCTGACCGTCCCCGACCCGGACATCGCGCTGCTGACCCGGGTCCGAGACCTTCTGGAGGCCCGACTTTGAGCAACTCTCCGCCCGCGACCCCGCCGTACCGGCCATGAGGCGGGCGCTCAAGCAGCGTGTCGGAAGGAGACAACTGATCGCCTTGGAGACCGAGCTGCTCGCCGAACTCCGCGCCGTCAAGCGGCGCGTCCCGCACCTCGCGGGCGGCCTGGTGGCCAGCGTGGACGGCCTGCTGGTCGCGCACGACACCCACGGGACCGAACCCTCCGGCCTGGCCGCGATGACGGCGGCCTCGCTCTCGCTGGCCCAACGGCTCGCCGACACCACCGGTCAGGGGGACTTCCGCGAGTCACTGGTGCGCGGCGAGCACGGCTACGTCGCCACCTACGCGGCCGGCGGCAGCTGCGTGCTGACCCTGCTGGCGCACCCGGACGTCAACGTCGGCCGGCTCCACCTGGAGGCCCGCCGCTGCGCCCGGCGCATCTCCGGACTGCTCAACGACGCCCTGGTGCCCAAGGACCCACGCGACGCGGTCTGACCCCGACCGCCGAACCGACCGATCGCCCAAGATCGACCGACCGACCACCCGAGACCGACCAACTCACCAAACCCACCAATCCACCAACCCGCAACCAACAGGAGTTGAAAAAATGACCGACGCAGCCGGCGCGCTCAAGCAGGCCATGACCGTCATCGAGGGCGCCATCGGCGCGGCCCTGGTCGACTACAACAGCGGCATGGCGCTCGCCACCCTCGACGGCCCCGGTGGCCTGGACCTCAACGTCGCCGCGGCCGGGAACACCGACGTGGTCCGCGCCAAGATGCGCACCATGGACATGCTGGGCCTCCAGGACGGCATCGAGGACATCCTGATCACCCTGTCCAGCCAGTACCACCTGATCCGCCCGCTCACCGGCCGCACCGGCAAGGGCCTGTTCCTCTACCTCGCGCTGGACAAGGGGCGTGCCAACCTGGCGATGGCCCGCCACCAGCTCACCAAGATCGAGGCCGACCTGGAGGTCTGAGACCGTCCGTGAAGGACGAGGCCCCGGCGGCGGCTCACGCGCCGCCGGGCTCCGTCCATCGCACCTCGCCGCCCGGCAGCCCCGCGCACACCGTCCCCTCGGCGGTCAGCACGCTCCACGGCGCGAGCAGCGCATGCGGCGCGACGGACAGTGCCCCGCCCTCGGCGAAGCCCAGCTCCAGGCCGCCCGCCAGGGTGATCCGGGCGGTGTCGACGGTCCGGCCGACCAGCGCCAGCAGGGTGGGGGTCGGACGGAAGGTCAGCGCCGGGAAGAAGTGCTCGACCTCCTCCGGCGCGGCGAAGGACGGCGCCGCGAAGCGGAACTCGTGCGCCACCCGGACGGTCACCGGGCCGTCGAGCCGCAGGTCGAGCCGTCCGCCGCCGTTGACCGCCGCCACCCGCCGACCGGTCAGCACCTCACTGATCCCGTTCCGCATTCTCTTCCGCACGCCCCCAGTGTCACCCACCGGCCACCTCCTGGCCGACCGATCGCCCCCGCACCAGCTCGACCGGCCCGCCGCCCGCCCGTGCCAGGGCGGCCAGCGCGGCGGCCGTACGGTCCCAGGACGGCCCGGTCAGCAGCGCCCGCGCCTCGGCCGGGTCGCAGAGCCGCCACTCCACCAACTCCTGCTCCTGCAGCGCGATCGAGCCGAGCAGCTCCTCCGTCACCGTGCCGCCGTCGAACACGTACACCAGTACGGCGGTGTCCCGACCGGTCGCCGGGTCGGCCCCCGGGTCGGCGGCCGTCCCCGGCTGCCAGTCCAGCACCAGCAGCCGCCCGGGCTCGACCTCCCAGCCCAGTTCCTCGCGGATCTCCCGCCGCGCCGCGGCCCGGGGTCCTTCCCGGTCCGCCTCGACGCCGCCACCCGGCAGCGTCCAGTGCGGCTCCTGCCCGCGCGGCCCGTCCCAGGGCCGCAGCCGTACCAGCAGCACCCGCCCGTCACCGTCGGTGAACAGCGCCCGCGCCTTCGCCCGGATCCGCGGCCGGGTGGCGTAGTAGGTGTCCCGGTCCATCGGCGGCTCCGGCCGCTGCTCCTGCGTCACCCCCACGTCCGCCGGTCCCAAGCCGGGCGCGGCGGCCAGCCCGGTGTACTCAGGCACCGGCCCGTCGGCGGGCAGCTCCCGAAGCGTGTGCCCGGCCGGCCGGCTGTCCTCCAGTTCCAGCGGCCCGGCCGCTCGCGGCGCCCGCAGACAGGCCGTCACCCGCCGTGACAGCCGGGGCGGCAGCGCATGCCCCGCCTCCTCCGTCGTCAGGCAGACCCATCCGCCGACCTCCGCCGCGTCCGGCCGGATCGCCGCCACCTGCGCCGCCGTCAGCGGCTCACCCCAGTACAGGTACGCCACGATCGGTGGCCGGGTCCGGGACATCGCCCAGTCGACGCAGGCCAGCGGACCCAACCGGGGCGTGAACCCGAGCTCCTCGGCGATCTCGCGTACGGCGGTCTCCCTCGGCGAGCGGTCGGTCGGCTCCCAGCCGCCACCCGGAATCGCCACCGGATGCTTCCGGTCGTACGGCAGCCGCACCACCAGCACCCGCCCGTCCCCGTCCGGGAACAGCACCCCCGCCGCCGCGAGGATCCCCCGGCCCGGCCCACCAGACGCTTCCACCCCAGATCCCTCCACCCCAGATCCCTCCGCCGCGCTGTTCCTGCAGCTGTTCCAGCACGCTGCTCCACCCGGGGACGACACCCCCGACCGCAGTCATGGTTCCCCCGGAACCCCCGCTTCGATCACCGCTTCACCCGTCCCTCGTCCCACACCGGCTCCGCGCTCTCGCGGAACTCCCCGTTCGCGCCGAACACCAGGCCTCCTCGACGGCATCCAGCCGCACGCCGAGGGCTGACGACTCACCCCAGCGAGGCCAGCGCCTGGGCCGCCGCCCGGGCCATCTGCTCGTCGTGCCGCCCGCTCGCCCCGCGCAACCGGGCGAGGCCCTCGGCCGCCGCCAGGGCGAGCAGGCCCGGCAGCAGGTCGGTGCTGCGGGCGACGACCCAGCGGGTGCCCTTGGTGGCCATCCACCACAGGTCGGCGGCCGGGCCCGGCGGGGGTTCGGCCGCCTCGGCGGCGGGCGGCGGGCCGAGCGGGTGGCCGGTCTCGGTGAGGAGGTCGTGGAATCGGCGGGCGATCAGGTGGTGCCCCTCGGCGCTGGGGTGGAGGCGGTCCACGCTCAGCAGCCGGCGCTGTGCGCACCAAGGCAGTTCGGCGATGTGCAGGTGCACCGCCCGGTGCCGCGCGGTGAGCGCGTGCACCACGGTGTTGACCGCCCGCATCCGCCGCGCCAGCGGGCGGGCCAGCGGGGCCGGGAGCCGCAGCAGGGTGCCGGGATCGGGCAGGCAGGCGGTCAGCAGCGCGGCGCCGTGGGCGGAGAGTTCACCCATGGTGGCGTCCAGCTCCAGGGTGGTGCGCCGGATGTCGAAGCCCGCCCGCAGGGTGTCGTTTCCGCCGACCACCACTGCGGCGAGCTGCGGTTGCCGTGCCAGCGCCGCCGGAAGCTGACTAGTCGTCAGGTCGGCTGTCAGCGCCCCGCTGTACGCCAGGTTGGTGAACTCGACCTTCCGGCCGCCGGGCGCCAGCGAGTGCGCCAGCACGGCGGCCCAGCCACGCCACTCCTCGTCGACCTGGTCCCCGATCCCCTCCGTGAGCGAGTCCCCGAGCGCGACGAAGCGCAGCAGCTCGCCCGTCGCCGGCCGCTCCTCCGCCGCCCGGTCAGGCCCGGCGTCCAGCAGGCTCATCCCAACCCCCGTCCATCGCTCCCGAGTTCCGTATCCCGTGGGCCGCCAGGAAGGCCGCCACCGCGGCCGGCCAGCCGTACCGTTCGGCCTGCGCCCGGGCGGCGGCCCGCCGCACCTCCTCCGGTCGCCCGAGCAACTCCCTGACGGCAAGGGCGAATCCGGATCCGGTGTCGACCGCCGCCACCCCGGCGAGCCCGATCAGCCCGGGCAGCGCGGAGGAACGGCTGACCGCGACCGGGGTGCCGCAGGCCAGCGCCTCCATCGCGGCCAGCCCGAAGGTCTCCACCGGCCCGGGCGCCAGCACCACGTCCGCGCAGCCCAGCAGTCGGGCCAGCGCCTCGCGTCGGCCCAGGTGCCCGAGGAAGCGCACCGGCAGCCGGAGCCGGGCCGCCCGGGCGGCCAGCCGCTCCCGCAGCGGCCCGGTCCCGGCCACCACCAGGACGGCGGGCAGCCCCAGCGCCCGCAGCCGGGCCAGCGCCTCGACCGCCCGCTCGGGCCGTTTCTCCGCCGACAGCCGCGAGCAGAGCACCAGCAGCACGTCCTCCGGCGCCGCGTACCGGGCCCGTTCCTCGGCCCGTACGGTCGGCGGCAGCGGCCGCAGAGCCGTCAGGTCCACTCCGAGCGGGGCCCGGACCAGGTTGGGGACACCGATCCGGCGGAACTCCGCCGCCGCCCAGTCGGTGGTGCAGAGCACCGAGTCGTAGGCGCGGGCGGTGGCCGCGTTCAGCCGGGCGGCGGCCGCCGAGGCCAGCGGACCGGGCAGGCCCCAGGTGCGCAGCACCCCGGTGGCGCTCTCGTGCGAGACCATCACCGAGCGGACGCCGTGCCGCCGGGCCCAGCCGCCGGTCCAGCGCAGGGTCGTCCGGTCGGATACCTCCAGCCGGTCGGGGCTGAGCCGGGTCAGCTCGGCTTCCACCGCCCGCCGGTCGGTGAGCAGCCGGTAGCCGCCGCTGGCCGGCAGCACCGGGCCGGGCAGGGTGACCACCAGGCCCTGCTCGGTCTCCTCCACCGAGCGCCGCTCGCCGGGCACGATCAGCACCGCCCGGTGCCCGGCCGCCCGGTACCCGGCGCCGAGGTGGCGCAGCGCGGTGCGCAGGCCGCCCGAGACCGGGGTGACGAAGTTGGCCAGCCGGACGATGGTCAACCCGTCGGAGCGGGGCAGGTCGGTCATGCCGGCAGCTCCTCCGGCAGCACGGGCACCACCGGCGCCGTCGGGGCCGAGGCCGGGCCCGACTCCGAGACTGGGGAAGCGGCCCGCAGCGGCAGCCCCCGGTGCTCGGCGAGCACCTCGTCGTAGTGCCGCAGCAGCAGGTCCCCGACCGCCTCCCAGGTCCGGGCGGTCACCTCGGCCCGCCCGGCCTTCCCGTACGCGGCCCGCCGGGCCGGGTCGGCGGCCAGCTCGGCCACCGCCCGGGCCACCGCCGCGCCGTCCCGGGTCGGCACCAGCAGGCCGGTGCGGTGGTGGGCGACCAGGTCCAGCGGGCCGCCGGCCGCCGGGCCGATCACCGGCACGCCGCTGGCCATCGCCTCCTGGATGGTCTGGCAGAAGGTCTCCAGCGGGCCGGTGTGCACGAACACGTCCAGCGTCGCGAAACAGCGCGCCAGCTCCTCGCCGGTGCGGCGGCCGAGGAACACCGCACCGGGCATGGAGGCCTTCAGTTCCGGCGCCGAGGGCCCGTCCCCGACCACCACCACCCGCACCCCGGGCAGGGTGGAGGCCACCGCCAGCAGGTCCACCCGCTTCTCCGGCGCCAGCCGCCCGACGTACCCGACCAGCACCTCCCCGCCCGGTGCGAGCACCCGGTGCAGCGCCTCGTCCCGGTGCCAGGGGTGGAAGCGCACCGAGTCCACCCCGCGCGGCCACAGCTGCACCCGGGGCACCCCGTGCGCGGTCAGGTCCTGTGCGGCCGGGGTGGACGGCGCCAGGGTGCGGGCGGCCGCCCGGTGCACGGCCCGGATCCGCCGCCAGGCCGCGGCCTCCCCGAGCCCCCGCCCGGCCCGGTAGGCGTGCGCGTAGCCGGCCAGGTCGGTCTGGTACACGGCGACGGCGGGCACTCCGAGCCGCGCCGCGACCTGCATCCCGCGCGCGCCCAGCACGAACGGGCTGGCCAGGTGCACGATGTCCGGCCGGTGCCCGGCGACGGCGGCCGTCAGCCGCCGGCTCGGCAGTGCGATCCGCACCTGCGGGTAGCCCGGCAGTGGCATCGAGGGGATCCGCACCACGGGGATCCGCTCCGCGGCCTCGGTGCCGAAGGTCTGCGGCGGGCACTGGGCGCCCCGCGCCGGCGCGGGGGTGACGACGAGGGGCTGGTGGCCCCGGCGGACCAGGTGCTCGGCCGTCCGCAGCACGCTGTGGGCGACTCCGTTGACCTCGGGCGGGAAGGATTCGGTGACGATGACGACGCGCATGCCAGCGTTCTGTCCGTGCCCGGCATGCTCCCGGCCAAAGGGATCTGTCGTACAAGCGAACGCGGGTCGGCGATTTGCACCACCGACCCGGGTGTTCAGCGCCAGGGCCTGTCTCTCGGGTCCTTGCAGGGTCCGCCGAAGCCACGGAGAGACAGGCCCTGGTCAAGCTCAGGCCGACCCGCCGCAGAGCGTGGCTCCTGCCGGGCTAACGCCAGTGGCCGCCGACCACGCCACTGCCCATGCTCGAACGGAAGGACCGCGTGCCCATGCCGGCCACCGGCTGGCGCCACATGGGCAAGCCACGACCGAAGGACCTCGCCATGGAAATGCCCGTCATCACCGGATGCGCGGTCGAAGGCTGCGCCTACAACCAGGGTCTCGCCTGCCACGCCCTGGCCATCACCGTCGGCGACGCCCGCCACGCGCACTGCGACACCTACCTGCAGGCCCCGCCGAAGGGCGGCGACCCCTCCGCCAACGGCAGGGTCGGTGCGTGCAAGATGTCGGACTGCCGCCACAACGTCGGCCTTGAGTGCCGCGCCACCGGCATCACGGTCGGGTTCCACCAGAGCGACATCGACTGCCTGACGTACGCACCCGCCTGACCGGCGCCACGCCTTGCCCGAGTCAAAGGGACGCGCCGTTGCGAATCGCCGACGCCCACACAGGAGAGCACACCGAGATCCGTCCCCGCCGGGCCGGACTGTGAATCACGACCAGGCCCTGGCCCTCCTCCAGGAGGTGCTGACCGGGATCGTCCCGGACGCCGACTTCGAGCGGATCGGTCCGGACACCGGTGGACGTCCGGTCCGCTCCGCCAGCTCCCCCCGGGCCGACCCGCGGTTCTGCCCGCTCCGGCCCGACTGGCCGTCAACGGTTTCGCCCCGGCCGGGCACCTGGCCGGGTCCGTCCGCGAGGTGTACGTCGGCGGGTTCGTGCTGGTGCTGATCTCCCACCCGACGCCCTCGGTCGGGGTCGGCCTCGGGGCGCAGGCCTCAGCGCGCAGGGTCCGACGCCGGGGCGAGGTGGTCGGTGAACCACTGCGCGGCCAGGTCCGCGGCCTCTTCGAGCGTGCCGGGTTCCTCGAACAGGTGGGTGGCGCCCGGGATGACGGCGAGCTGGTTCTCGCAGTGCAGCCGGGCCTGGGCCTGCTGGTTGAGGTCGAGGACCACGTGGTCGTCGCCGCCGACGATGAGCAGGGTGGGTGCGGTGACGGCGGGCAGGCGGGGGCCTGCGAGGTCGGGCCGCCCGCCGCGGGAGACGACCGCCCGGGCCGTGGAGTCCGGCTCCGCGGCCGCCCACAGCGCCGCGGCGGCTCCGGTGCTGGCGCCGAAGTAGCCGACCGTGAGCCCGCCCACGTCATCGCGGCCGCGCAGCCAGCGGGTGGCGTCGGTCAGGCGGCGGGCGAGCAGCGCGGTGTCGAAGACGTTCGCCCGGTCGAACGCCTCCTCCTCGGTGAGCAGGTCGAACAGCAGGGTGGCAAGGCCCGCCCGGTTCAGCTCGCCCGCGACGAACCGGTTGCGCGGGCTGTGCCGACTGCTGCCGCTGCCGTGGGCGAACACCACGATCCCCGCCGCCCCCTCGGGTACGGTCAGCTGCCCGCCGAGCTGCACCGGCCCGGCGTCCACGACGACTTCCGGATCGTCGGCCCTCGCCGAAACGGACCGAACGGGAAGCCGCGAAGCGGGGTCGGGCGGCCGGCCACCGCCCAGCCGGACGGCGGCCTCGTCCAGGCAGGCGATCACCTCGGCGTCGGTGGTCTGCGCGAAGTCCTCGTAGAACTGACCGATCCCGTAGAACTCCCCGGGCGTCGACAGGGCCACCAGCTCGTCCGCGGCGTCCGCCAGCCTGCGGGTCCAGCCCGGCGGGGCGACGGGGACGGCGAGCACCACCCGGGCCGCGCCCTGGTTCCTGGCGATCAGGCACGCCGCGAGAGCGGTCGAACCGGTCGCGATCCCGTCGTCCACCACGACCGCCGTACGGCCGGCGAGCTCGGAGCGGGGCCGGTCACCGCGGTACCGCCGTGCCCTGCGGTCCAGCTCGACCCGTTCCCGCGCCTCCACCGCGGCCAGGTCCTCCTCGGAGGTCCGCGTCGCGCCTATCACCGCCTCGTTGACGATGCGCACCCCGCCCTCGCCGATCGCGCCCATGCCCAGTTCCGGCTGGAACGGCACGCCGAGCTTGCGCACCACGATCACGTCCAGCGGTGCGTGCAGCACCTTCGCGACCTCGGCCGCCACCGGAACGCCGCCACGGGGAAGTCCGAGGACGATCACGTTCCCGCCCCCGAGGTGCCTGACCCGCTCAGCCAGGCGACGTCCCGCGTCCACACGGTCGACGAAGTACATGACCCGCCCTCCTCCGGATACGGGGGACCACGGCGAGCCCGGGCTCCGCGCCGGGCAGCCCGCCCACTCCCCACGATCCTCCTTCCGCCGGACGTGCGCGAGCGACCGAGTCGAGGTGCCGCCGCCGTCCGTCGACTCCCGGACGCACCCGGTGCGCCGGGGACGGACGTGCCGCCGCAGCAGTGGCGGAGGAGCATGAAAGGAGGCGGGCGAACCGGCGACCGCACGCCCTCGGAGCATTCGGATTCGCCGAACAGATCGTCCACACGCCCACCTTCCCGTCGTCGTGCCGCCCGAGCCGCCTGTCGCGCCCGCCCGAACCGGCGCGTCAGTGGCGGTCGGGGAAGCCGGCCAGCCTGTCGCCGGTCTGAAGCCCACCGCTGAACCGTGGGACAGGCCACCCGGGTCGGACACCTTCGTCGGCTCGGAGCCGACCCGGGCGAGGTCCACATCCCGGTATGGGCCCACCGGCCCATGCCGGGACGGCTCCGCAGGGCCACGATGAGAAGCAGCCGGTCGAGTCTCGGCGGGCACAGGGCCGGTCCGGCCGCCCGTCCCAACTGCCTCGTCGGCCCGGGCACCCCGCAGTAGGAGGCGAATTCTCATGCGACCGGAGATCACCGTGGGCCTCGACGGCTCCCCCGAAAGCCTGTCCGCCGCCCGCTGGGCGGCCCGCGAGGCCCAACTGCGCGGACTGCCCGTACGGCTGCTGCACCTGTGGCTGCTCAGCCCCGTCGCGGTGCCGCAAGTCCCGAGCGAGGGAGCAGGGACCGCTGTGGGACAGCGCATCCTCCGGGACGCGGAGAGCGAGCTGCGCGAGCACTGCCCGGACGTTTCCTTCACCACCGAACTGCTGCCCGCCGCCACTCCCGCCGCCCTGCTGTCCGCCGCGGGTGACGCGCCACTGCTGGTACTCGGCTCACAGGGCATCGGCACCGGCACGGGCTACCTGATCGGCTCGCTCGCCCTGTACACCGTCGCCCGCTCCGAGCACCCGGTCGTGCTCGTCCGCGCCCACGACCACCCCGACGGCACCCTGACCCCGGCCGCGCAGTCCGGGCCGGTCGCCGTCGCCGTGAGCCAGCGTTCCGGCTACGACCGCGTCCTGGAGGTCGCCTTCGACGCCGCCGACCGACGGCACACCTCACTGCTGGCCGTCCACGCCACCAGCCGCCGCCCGTCCCTGACCACCTGGCAG
Source organism: Kitasatospora sp. NPDC001159 (assembly GCF_053598235.1). Lineage (NCBI taxonomy): Bacteria > Bacillati > Actinomycetota > Actinomycetes > Kitasatosporales > Streptomycetaceae > Kitasatospora > Kitasatospora sp. NPDC001159. The sequence goes on along the minus strand of NZ_JBSFJV010000010.1, from coordinate 40,886 downwards.
GGCTCGCCCGACGAGACCGTCCAGCAGGCCGACCGCCACGAACTGAGCGCGACGCTGCGCCCCTGGCGGGAGAAGTTCCCGGCCGTGGACGTGGTGGAGCGGCTCAGCCACGACAGCCCCGCCCGGGCCGTCGTCGACGCAGCCACCGGAGCCCGCCTGCTCGTGGTCGGCCGCGGCGGGTACCGAACCACCCTGGCACCCCGGATCGGTCCTGTCACCCAGGCTGCCATCCACCACGCGCCCTGCCCGCTCGCAGTCATCCCCCATGACTGAGCCGGCGGCGCCCGTGCCGGAGAAGGAACGAAGACCATGCACCGCACCGTCCAGGACGTGATGACCCGGGAGGTGGTCGTCGCGCACCGTGACACCGCTTTCAAGGAGATCGCCGACCTGCTCGACCGGAACGACATCAGCGCCGTCCCGGTCGTCGACGCCGCCGACCGTCCGGTCGGCATCGTCTCCGAGGCCGACCTCATCCGCGCGCAGGCCCGCAGACCGGGCGCCCCCGGCCGCCCCGAGGCGCGTCGGCTCCCTCCCCACGGCAGGTCCCGCGCCGAGGCCGAGAACGCCGACACCCTGATGAGCAGCCCGGCCGTCACGGCACGGCCCCAATGGACCCTGGTGGAGGCCGCCCGGCTGATGGACCGCCGCAGCGTCAAGCACCTGCCGGTGACCGACCGCGACGGCCGCCTGGTCGGGATCCTCAGCCGCCGCGACCTGCTGCGGCCGTTCCTGCGCCCGGACGACATGCTGCGGAAGGAGATCGTCGAGGACATCCTCGACCACACGCTCTGGCTCCCGCCGGACGCCGTCGACGTCACCGTCGACAACGGCGTCGTCACCCTGACCGGCACGGTCGAACGCAAGAGCCTCGTCCCCATCATCGAGCGCCTGTGCCGCGGCGTCGACGGAGTCGTGGCCGTCCACCAGACGCTCCACCACACGTCCGACGACAGCCACATCGACCTCGGCGACGCCGTGACACGCGGCATGCCCGGACCGCACTCCGCGGCCACCCACCCGAAGTGACCGCGCGCGGTACCCCTGCCCCGGACCGCCACGCCGGTCGGGCAGGCACGGCGATGCTGACATCCTCCGCCCGCAGGCCGCGCGGACAGGGCCTACGCCTGACGCTGCTGGGCGTGGGCGCCAGTTCGCCGAGGCCGGCGGCTGGGGCCGATCCGCTTCCGCGGCGGCGTCTGGTGTTCGCCCACATAGGCCGCCCCACCCTGCGTGCGATCGACGGCGGCCACCAGCCACCGTGGGGCGAATGGGGGAGCGAGGGCCGCACCTACACACCCGCCCACGTGCGCATCCCGCCGGAAGACGGACGAGCATAGCCGCGGCGCACACGTCCGTCGGCCACGCACCGACTCGGCGCTCATGGGATGGGACGGTTCGGTGCTCCGGGCTCAGGGCACCCCGGTTCGGCGCTCCTCCCGGCGCGGCGGAAGGCCGGGCAGCCGAAGGTGCGGCCTGGCGGACGGCGTAGAGGCCTCGGCCGTAACCGTCCAGCGGTCCGGCTGTCGGTCGGCGAACGCGGCGACCAGGTCACAGGCCGTCACCAAGCCCACCAGCCGCCCCCGCTCGTCGGCCACGACCAGTGCGTCGACGCCGGCCAGGCTGAGGACGACTGCCGCCCGGTTCACCGTGTCGTCAGGGTGGACTTGAGAGGGGCGGCGGCCCTGAGACAGCTCCCGTACGGTCGAGCGCGTCAGCGCGGTGGCCGGTGTGGCGCAGGCGACCGCGAGGTCGGCCCGGTCCAGCAGCCCCGTGCAGCGGCCGTCTGCGCGCACGACCGGTAGGTGCCGGTACCCGGAGCGTTCCAGCACTTCCCAGGCCACCAGCACGCTCTCGTCCTCGGTGACGGCATACAGCACGGTGCACATCACCTCGGCCACCGGCCGTTCGGCCGGCGGCCTCTCCGTGCGGGTCGGCGGTTCCATGGACAACCTCCATCCCTTGTGGCGGTATACGGCGAACCCGCCCCGCGTGTCGGGGGCCGGCAGCACCCGGTACGTCTCGACACTCCCCTGGAAGCGCTCCTGCCGGGCTCGACGCTGCGGTACGGATGCGGTGCGCAAGATCCAGACGGCCCGATTCAGCGTCTTCTGGTCGTCACCATGTATCCAAGGTTCACTCGCCAGCCGGCCTCATGGGTAAGGGACCGCCGGTCCCATTGGTGCAGGGCGCGGGTCCCGTCCGTGTCTTCGGCCCCTGTCCGTTCAGGGCCGGTCTCCGGTGCGAAGTGGGCCTCCTGGACCATGACCGGCGCGGTTCCGGCGTCAAGGATGGAAGACAGCTCAGCCGATGCCTCAGGAACGGTGGGAGGCGGACGCCATGTCCACGCACCCGAACCGGCACAACCCGGTACGGCGGACCTCGGACCGCATCCAGTGGTGGCTCGCCCGCATCCTGCTCGCCGTCGTGGTCGTCGGCCTTCCGGCCGCCGCCAGTGCCGGCCTGCTGACCTACCGGGCCCAGATGCACACCGGGCAGGTCCAGTCCTCAGCCCGGCACCCCGTCACCGCTCACCTGACCACCGACGCGCCCGTCCCTTCGAACAACGACTACAGCAAGGTCCCTGCAACCGCCGCCTGGACGGCGTCCGATGGCACGACCCGCGCCACCACCGTTTACGTGTGGCCCGGAGAGTCCGGCGGAACCCCCGTCCCGCTGTGGGTCGACCACCAGGACGCGGTCACCTCCGCGCCCATCACCCGCAGCCAGGCCGCCGCAGCCGCCTGGACAACCGCCGCCATGACCGCCGGAACCGTCTCACTCCTGTGCCTGGCCGCCTGGAAGGGCTCGGTCCGAGCGCTGGACCACCACCGCTACGCCCAGTGGGACACGGAGTGGAGCCAGGTCGAACCCCGCTGGTCCAAGCGGCTCCCCAACTGAGCGAGTCGGGTGGCCGACGATCCCGAACCCTTGCCGTCCCGGCCGGGACGGGTATCCCATCAGCGGGGGTGGGGAGAACACCCGGAAAAGCGAAGAGAAGGAGGACTCCGTCCGCTTCTCGCGGAACACGATCGCATGGTGCACGGCCGACAACACCGCTGGTCGCCGGGCACCAGGCCGCCCCTTCCGCCCCGCTTGCCCATCGTGTTCAGACGTCGAGCGTCACCTGGCAGGTCCAGCCCTCGGGGCCGCCGGTCAGGTGGAGGCCGTTCAGCGAGACGGCCTTGGGCACCGCCCCGATCTGTTCGGCGGTGTCGGCGTCCGTCATCGTGAAGCGGACCGACACGGCCCGGCCGTCCCCCGTGTCACGGATCGTGTCCACCTCCGTGTCGAGGGGGATCTCGCCGTCGACGTCCATCCGGTAGATGACCTCCTCCAGGACGGACACCAGCAGATCCTCGTCGCTGTCCGCCGTGACCGCGCACACGCGCTCCCCGGCCGACTGTGCCCCGGAGATGTCGGCGAGGCCCTCGACCACCGCGTGCACCGCCTCGCGGATGCAACCCTCCACCGTCGGTGCCCACGCCTCCACCCGTGTGTCCGCCGTGTGCGCCACGGCCCGATGACCGCTCCGTGAACCCCGCCGCCCGGTCACAACCGACAGCTCCCTCATTCCGATCCGCGGCCTCATACCGCCTCGCCCTTCCAGGCTCATCCCGAGCAGCACCGCGGGCAATCCGTGCGGGCGCCGTCGGTGGAGACGGCACGATCGTGGCTGCGGCCCGGCGGCCGGTGCAGCACCCCGCAGTCACGGCCCTGAGGTCGACAGTCGACATACGGCCACACGACTGCGCACAGCACAGCGGCTCCGAGCCACTGGAGCCGCGCTGGACCGTGGCCCGCCGACGGTTCGGCCCGGGCACGTTCCCGAGCGCGGCAGGGCCGGGTGGCCCCATCCGGTGGAGGCGACCGGACCTTGGACCGGGGCGGGTGGGCTGGGCACGGTGGTGTTGTGGGAAAGGCAACGAGGTCCATCGTGGCCGATGAGGACCGGAGGGTGCGCCGCATCGTGGCGGGGGTGACGGTTCGGCGGTCTCCCGGCAGGCGCTGCGATGGGCCGTCGACCAGGCCCGGCTCACGTACACCCGGCGCGCCGGCGCAGGGGATCGGCGGCCTGACCCGCCACACCTGACGCCCGTACGACCACGGCCACGAACAAAGGAACTCCGATGGCAACCGAACCAGTGGCCAGCCAGACACCCGAAGTCGAGATCGAAGCCCAGAGCGACCTCCCGCCCGGCGCGGCGGACCTCGCCCGCACCAAGGTCCTCACCCTCCTCGACGGGGTCCGCGAGCCCGTCCTGTCCGTCCGCGTCCGGCTCACCCGGATGCACAACCCCGCCACCGAGAGACCGTTCATCGCCCAGGCCAATCTGGACGTCAACGGCCGCGCCGCCCGGGCGCACGTGGCCGCCGAGTCCATGTCCGAGGCGATCGACCTGCTGCGCGACCGCCTCGCCCTGCAACTGGCCAGGCTGCGCCGGCATTGGGAGTCCAGGCGCGGCGGCGTGCCGAAGGCCGGTGAGCACGAGTGGCGACACGGTGACGAACCCGCCCACCGGCCCGACTACTTCCCACGCCCGCCCGAGGAGCGCGACATCATCCGGCACAAGTCCTTCTCGCTGGCCCGCGAGAGCGTCGACGAGGCCGCCTTCGAGATGGACACCATGGACTACGGCTTCCACCTGTTCACCGAGATCAACACCGGCGAGGACAGCGTCCTCTACCGCACCGCGTCCACCGGCTACCGGCTCGCCCAGGTCCAGCCCCACCCCGGGCAACTCGGTACCACAGCCGTGCCGTTGACCGTCAGCCCCGTCGCCGCGCCCCGGATGACCTCCGACGAGGCGAAGCGGCGCATGGACACCCTCGGCCAGCCCTTCGTCTTCTACACCGACGAGCTCACCGGACGGGGCAACGTCCTCTACCACCGCTACGACGGCCACTACGGCCTGATCACACCCTCCGAATAGCCCGACCGCCACCCACGAGGAGCCCACGATGAAACCCGACACACCCGCCAGCCAGCCGGACGTAGCCCTCCACCCGACCGGCCGGGACGTCGAGAGCGCCGTCGAACGCGTCGAGCTGCTGGAAGCCCAGGTCCAGGCCCTCGGCCAGGCGATCCGCGCCCTCGTCCAGGGCATGGAGGAGATCCCCGACCAGGAGCCCGACCCCGAGCGCCCCGCCCGCGCGGCCCGCCTCGCCCACGAACTCCTGCTCTCCCAAGGACTCTAGGCGCCACTCAGGTACCAACCATGAAACTGACCTTCCTCGCCCCGCTGTACGCGCGGCCGGGCCCCTACGCCTGCGCCTACGTCGACACCTCGCGCGACCTCGACGACCCCGACCGCGCCATCGAGCTGTGCCGTCACCACTTGGAGGCCCAACTGGTCGCCCAGGGAGCCGACATGGCCACCACCGGGGCGGTCGCCCAGGTCGTCGGCACCGACTGCGACCTCCCGGGCCGGCACGGCCAGGCGGTCTTCGCCGCCCACGGGCGCCTCGCCCTCGCTGAGGAACTGCCCGAGCCTCCCGCACGCGACACCGCCCGGCTCACCATGGTCCCCGACGCGATGCCGCTCGCCTTTCAACACGCCCCGGACATCCCGTACGTGGCCACGGCCGTCCACCGGGTCTCCCAGCCGCCGGGTGCCCGCGTGGCGGAGGCCGAGGTCGAGGTCACCGTCCAGCCCGGGCGCTGGCCCACCGCCCGCGTGGCGCCCGAACACCGCACCCGACGACAGGTCCCGGCAGCCGAGTGGCGGCAGACCGCCGTCGAGGTCGCCGGCCGGATCGCCGACCTGGCCGATCGCAGCGAGGCCGAGGCGATCGTGCTGTCCGGCGATCACCGCGCCCGCAACACCATCGCGCGCGAACTGCCCAAGCGCCTGCGACCGCGACTCGTCGGTATCGACAGCAGCGGGGGTCTGAACGCCGAACCCGAGCGCGCGCTGCTGGAGGAGGAACTCCGCTATCTCTTCCGCGGCCAGCTGTCCGCCCGCGACCACGCCTGCGTGGAGCGGTTCCTGGCCCGCCGTGCCCGCGGCAGCGGCACTGCCGAGGGGCTCGCGGACACGATCGCCGCGCTGCGTCAGGGCCAGGCCGAGGCCGTCCTGATCAACGACCCGTTCGACCTGCACCAGCGGCTGTGGGTCGGCATGGCGCCGAAGCAGATCGCCATCAGCCACGCGGAGTTGAGGAACCTGGGGGTCGAGTCCAGCTGGGAGGAACCGGCCGATGCGGCGCTGATCCGCGCAGTCGTCGGCACCGGTGCGGAACTCGTCGTCGTTCCCCATGACGAACTCCCTCTGCCCGACGGTCTGGGAGCCGTTCTGCGGTATCCCGACGCCGCCGGGTGACCTCGACGCAAGGGCCGGACGAGCGCGACCCAGCCTGGGCGCGAACGGCCCGGGACGGCGGTCCGCAGATTCGGGCGGCGGGTGCGCAGGGCTCCCGGCCTCGGCGGACGGACCGCCGACCCGCTGGGGAACGGGTCTCGGCAGGCGGGGTCATCAGCCGCCAAGCCGGGTGATCCGCACCGCGGGGCAGAGGGACTCGGCCACCTCCCGATCGAACGGTTCGGTGCCGGGGGTGAGCATCGATGCGGCAGCTGCGGCCACCCCGAGCGCGCAGGCGTCGACCGGATCGTCGCCTTCGGCCAACCGGGTGACGATTGCGGCGATCATGCCGTCCCCGGCCCCGGCGTCGCTGAGGGGCTCTCCGGGCAGTGGCGGCGCATGCAGCTCCATGTGCCCCTGACCGGTCGAGCACAGCGCTCCGAGTTCCCCGAGGGTGGTGATGGCGACCTCGGCTGCTCCGGCGGCGAGCAGCTGCTCGTTGACGGCTCGGGCGTCGTCGAAGCCCCGCACGGCCCGGCCGACGAGGTAGGCGGCTTCGCTGCGGTTGCATCTGCGCAGGTATACGGCCTCGTGCAGTGACTCGCGCAGGGCCGGTCCTGAGGTGTCCAGTAGCAGTCTGGAGCCGGCTCCCCTGATCCGGCGGGCGACGGCCGTGTAGAAGTCGTCAGGAAGGCCGTCGGGCAGACTGCCGCTGGCCACGACGTACCGGTGGGCGCCCGCTGCCCGCTCCAGCAGGTCCAGACAGCGCCGTGCCTCCTCGTCGTCGAGTCGCGGGCCGCGCGGCACGATGTGGTAACTGCGGCGTGACTCGGTCTCGAACAGCACGAACGCTTCGCGGGTTTCACCCGCGATCCCGAGGGCGAGGTGGTCGATGCCCTCCTCGTCCAGCAGCCGGTTCAGGCGCTGGCCGATCTCCTGGCCGGCGGTGTGGACGGCGGTCGCCCGCCCCCCGAACCGCGCCACGCCGCGGGCGACGTTTATCCCTCCGCCGCCAGCGGCCACGTACCTGACCCGGGCGCGGGTCTTGCCGATGTCCACCAGGTGGTCGACGTCGCAGCAGATGTCGACCGTAGGGTTCAGCGTGAGGGTGAGGACCGGGGGTGTGGTCCCCGGCGGCGAACTGCTCCCGTGGCTCCCCGCCGCGGGCTGATCCGGTACTTCGGCGACGCTCATCGCAGTGGCCCCGCGGTCGTTGTCACCACAGGCCCCGCCTGGCGTCCCGACTGCTCGGCGCCGGCCCACCCGCCGTCGTACTCGGCCGTGACTTTCAGCAGGCCGTCGGTGACGTTGATGGTGGTCAGCGTGAGGTCGACGATGGATGCCCGGAGGTTCGCCGCGATGCCGATACGCGTCGGCGGGCTGCCGACCGGGCGCGGGAACGAGGACCACCGGCGCAGGCGTCCGTGCAGCAGATCGCCAGCCATCTCCAACCTCCTCACTCAGGCCGGACATGCCTTCCATACTGGTGCGCGAGCCGGGATCGCGCGATCTGGCGTGCGCTCCCGTTGTCGGCAAGGCGTGCTCTGGCCCGTGAACCGGGGTGATTGGCAGCGCGCAGCATCGGGCGGCTCGGTTCCGTCGCTGCTTGGGCGGTGTTCAGTGGGCTCTACCTTCTGAGCCGGAGCTGGTGGACCCTGTTGGCCGGTGCGGCGACGTCGAGTGTCCGTGCTTGCGTCGGCTGTCGGCTGTCGGCTGCCGGCAGACGGAGCGGGCCGGACCGCCGAGCTCGGTTGCCGAGCTCGGGGCCCGGTGATCTACTCGAAGAAGTAGGTTCACCCGTATGGAGCACTCGCCAGGTGCCCGGGAAAGCACGGCGTACGACGCGGCCTGTCGACCATGGGGCCTGGTTCTACCAGCCCACGGTGTGGTGAGACGCCGTGCTGCTCAACTCAACCAGAGGAGAGGAGCGCGGTCATGGCGACCACGGCCACGAGCAGCAGCCCCGCACAGCAACTGCGTCACGACTGGCGCCACGAATACGCCTACACCCTCGGAGAACAGGCCTTCGTCTACGGCTTTCCGTACATTTACAACGCCCGGCTCCGCCACGACTGGGTGACCACCCGGAAGCCCGAAACGGACTTGACCCCGCATTCCGCGGTCAACCACTTCTGGCACGCCCGCAAGCTCTTCGACGACTCCGACCGAGAAGGCCGGGCCCCCAACAACGACACTCTCTACTCGGCTGCCTGGGTCGACCTGAGCGAGGGCCCCGTCATCCTCTCCCACCCGGAGATGGGCGACCGCTACTTCACTTTCGAACTGGTGGCCATCACCTCGGACAACTACGACTACGTCGGCAGGCGCGCGACGGGAACCCGGGCGGGTGACTTCGCCCTCATCGGCCCGGGCTGGCAGGGGAAGCTGCCCGAGGGAGTGCGCCGCACCGCGACGGCCGCCAGCCCCTGGATCATCGTCCTCGGCCGTACCCTCATCGAAGGTGAGCACGACTTGCCCGCGGTCCACGCGCTGCAGGACCAGTACCGACTGACTCCACTCCAGCTGTTCGGCAAGGAGAACGCCACACTGCCGGAGCGCCGCGACGTGCTGGAACCCGTCGATCCGGCGCAGGATCCGCTCGGGGCGTGGAAGACGCTGAACGCGATGCTCGCCGAGAACCCTCCTCCGGAGCACCACGAACTCCTGCTGAGACAGTTCGCGCAGCTCGGTGTCGGGCCCGGCCTGGACGTCGAGTCCCAGCCCGAATCGGTCAAGGAGGGCCTGGTCGCGGCCGCTGCCTCCGGCCTGCCCATGCTCGAACAGCAACTGCTCAGCGGTGACTGGGCCAAGACGATCAACGGCTGGCGTTACCCGCCCCCGCAGATGGGCCACTTCGGGGACGACTTCCTCAAGCGTGCCGCCGAGCAGGCCCTCTTCGGTGTCGCCGCCAACGATCTCGACGAAGCGATCTACCTGGTCGCCTTCCACGACGCCGCAGGCGAGAGACTGTCCACCGGCCGCTACGAGATCCGTTTCGAACCGGGCCGCCTGCCCCCGGTCGACGCGTTCTGGTCCCTCACCGCCTACGACGAGAACCGGAACCTGATCAACAACCCGATCGACCGCTACTCGATCGGCGACCGCACCCCCGGGCTGGCCACCGACCTCGCTGGCGGCCTGACCATCTCCATGCGTCCCGACTCGCCCGGCCCCGGCCGGGAGGCCAACTGGCTGCCGATACCGCCGCAGGACACCTGGTTCGTCGTCCTGCGCATGTACCTGCCGCGTGCCGAGGTCATCGACGCGCACTGGTCCTGTCCGCCGATCACGCGCCTCCCCTGAGGGCGCCCGGACCGGAGATCCGCCGGGCCGAGCACATCGGTGAAGGTCCGGGCGACCTGCCAGCCGCAGCTCGACGGTACCGGACTTCACAGCACGCCGGGGCGAGCACCGCCCCAAGGAACTCCGAGGAACGCCTCTTCTGAGCATCCAGGAGGAACCCGATGTCCGGTCCACCACTGCCACCACCGCGCGGCCCGATCTCCGAGATGGTGTGCGCCCGGCTGTCCGGCGGTTCGCCCGGGATCGGCACGGCCCCGGACGTCCGCGCCGCACAGAAGTCCGATCCGTGGGACGAGGACTTCCAGCTCGCCCTCTACCTCTGCTACGAACTGCACTACCAGGGCTTCGCGGGGGTGGACACGGAGTGGGAATGGGATCACGGACTGCTGCGGCTGCGCCGGGAACTCGAGCGTTCCTTCCTGGCTGGCCTGCGGGAGCGGACACATCCTGTGGGTCCGCTGAACGAGCTGCTGAACCAGTTGCTGGTGGAGTCGCCCGACGGCAGCGGCCCCTCGCACTTCCTCCTCGCCGAGGGGGAGCGCTGGCAGGCCCGCGAATACCTCGCCCACCGCTCGCTGTATCACCTGAAGGAGGCAGACCCGCAGCTGTGGGTGGTGCCCAGGCTGCGCGGTGAAGCCAAGGCGGCCTTCATGAGCATCCAGTACGACGAATACGGGGCTGGCCGGGCCGATCGGGCACACGCCCGGCTGTTCGCGGAGATGATGGCCGACTTCGGGCTGGACTCCGGCTACGGGCAGTACCTGGACGCCGTCGCCGGTCCGGCCCTGGCCGCAACGAACCTGGTGTCGTTCTTCGGCCTTCACCGTGCGTTGCGAGGAGCTCTGGTCGGCCAGTTCACGAGCGTGGAAGTCACGTCGTCGCCGGGGTCGGCGCGGCTGGTAACGGCGTTCGAACGCATGGGCGCCGGGCCGGCGGGAACTCGCTTCTACCGCGAGCACGTCGAAGCCGACGCCGTCCACGAGCAGCTCGTGCGGCACGGTGTCATCCGCCCGCTGCTGCAGGACGAACCGGAGCTGGAGCCGGACATCGCCTTCGGCCTGGCGTCCGGGTGTCTGGTGGAGGCCGACCTCGGCGACCATCTGCTGCAGAACTGGCGGCAGAACCGCAGCTCACTGCGGGGCGGGCCGCTCGACGGACGAGCCCGGCGTCCGGCGGAGGCGGTGGCTGGTGTCGCAGAACGGGTACCGCCGGCTGCGTCGGCAGGTGCACAGCGCCACGACGGGGCGCTCGGAGCGGACCGTCGAGCCGTCAGGCAGGACGACCTCCACCGGCCCCTCGACCAGCACAGGCCCTGACCCGGTCAGCCGCACCAGCCGCGGCTCGCGTTCACCCGAGGCGGACACCGCGCACCACCGCCAGCTCCTCATCGCGCCAGCCGGGCGGTATCAGCCCGCGTTGCTCGAACCATTCGGCCCGGGCGGACATCACCGGCCCGAACGCCTGCCGACGGCGGGCGACGACCGAAGCGGTCAGACCGGACTCCCGGAGCACGGCCGTGGTCCGGTCGATGTCCGCCAGCGACGACTGGACCAGCAGGAGTACGCCCCCGGGCCTCAGCAGGCGCGGGGCCTGGACACAGATCCGGTCCAGCAGCAGTCGACCGTCCCAGCCGGCGTCCCAGGACCGGGCGATGCCGCGTGGCGGCGCGTCCCGGCTCGGTGCGGGGACGTAGGGCGGATTGCTGACCACCAGGTCGAACCACCGTCCCGCCACGGGGGTGCCGAGGTCCCCGTGGCGCGGCCGGATCCGGCAGCGGTTCAGCCGCGCGTTCGCCCAGGCGGTGGCCAGAGCCAGCCATGACACGTCAACAGCGGTCACCCGGGCCCCGGCCTGGGCGGCCGAGACGGCGACTGCCCCACTGCCGGTGCCCAACTCCAGGAGCGCAGTCCCGGGGACGATCCGCTCGCAGGCCAGGCAGTCGATCAGCAGAGCGGTGTCACCCTGCACCGGATACACCCCCGGCGGCCGCAACAGACGCATACAGGACACCTGCCCCGAAAGGATCCGTTCACACCGTCGCCACCGGTCCTACGCCCGGGGCGCCTTGCGCCGGGGCATGACCACATGGGCCGCGACCGCCACCACGAGCGGCAGCAGGCTGACGGTCAGCATGGTCAACCGCAGCCCGTCGGCGACGTCCGGCCCAACGCTCAGCGCGGCCGTCTGCCGGAGCAGATTCGAGTCGTACCCGGCGCTCCCCGGGCTGAGCGTCATTCCGCTGCGCACGGCGTCCACGGCCTGTGCGGCCTGGGTCACCGACAACCCACGCGACTCGGCGTCCGCCAGCAACCGCCGGTGGAAGAAGACGTCGAAGAGCAGCAGATAGACGGTGGGCCCGAACGCGTAGCCGGTCATCCCGAACGCCGACTGCACCGAGGCCACCGTCCCGGAATGCCCGGGTGGCGCGTGGGACAGGACCGTCTCGGACACCGACGTGGCGGTGACCAGCGACCCCAGACCACACAACCAGGTGATCGGCACGAGCAGCCAGAGCGCCATCGCGGGGCTGACGGTGCCCGCCATCAGCAGCCCGCTCGCCGCCATCAGCAAAAGGCCGGCGACCATCACCGGCCGCGGGGTGTACTTCCCGACCAGGCGGCCGGCCAGCACCACGGCGCTGGCGATCAGCAGTGTGCCGGGCAGATACAGCAGGCCGATGGCCTGGGGGGACAGCGACAGCACCATGCTGCCGAACTGGCCCAGGACGACACCGTACCCGGCAGCGAGGAAGTTCAACGTGAGGGTCGCGGCCAGGGCCACGGCGAACGCGGGGCTGCGGAACAACGCCAGATCGACGGCGGGCTCGGCGGCGCGGCATTCATGGAGTACGAAGAGCGCGGCGGCGGCCACGCTGATCACCAGCGGCAGCCAGGTCTCGGGCCGGGAGACGCCGTTCTGCGCCGCGGCCAGGCCGATGACGAGGGCCAGCAGGGCCACTCCGACCAGGGCGACTCCGACCACGTCGAGCCGCCGGCGCTGCTGGACACGGGACTCCGGAACATACCGGGCCGTCAGCCAGAGCGAAACCAGGCACAGCAGCGGGGCGACCAGGAACAGGCACCGCCAACCGACGGCCGCCACCGCCCAGCCCGTGAACGCGGGGGTCACCCCGCACATGATCGTCTCGACCGCCACGAAGACGCCGATCGCCGCCGGCCGCTTCTCCGCGGGCAACGACACCTTCAGCAGGGCCAGCGGCACTCCCAGCAGCGCGGTCATCCCCAGACCGTCCAGGAAGCGCATGGCCAGCAGGAAGCCGTAGCAGGGAGAGAACGCGGAGAGCAGGTTGACGACCGTGACGACGACCAGCCCCAGCCTCAGCAGCCGCTTCAGCCCGTAGACGTCCCCGAGGCCGCCCACGGCGAGGACGGCAGCGGCCATCACCAGCGTCGCCGCTCCACCCAGCAGCCCGACGAGCTGCGGCGGCACCTGGAGCGCCCGGCTCACCTGCGGCAGGTTCAGGTTGAGCACCAGCGGGTCGACGGCCGTGACCGCGTAGGCGGCGGCGAGCCCGAGGATGATCGGCAGGCTCGTCGCACCGGTCCGTGAGCGAGCCGCCGACACCTCAACCTCCCCTGCTCCCCACATCACCTGCCGGTCGACGTTAGCCTGGCCACTGCGTCCCGTCGGGTCTTTCAAGGGCCGACACGCGCGGAGGCCGAGCGTTCGCGTAGCTCGGGGCGCCGCACGACAGCCGGTCGCTGATGTCGGGGGCGGTCGCGGCAGGGCACCCGCCGGTGGCGCCGCCGAGCTCCGACCGGGGTGCGCACAGGCCTCAACCCGGTGTGAGCGTCACCACCAAAACGTCGCGATACGCGGGACGACCTCGGTCCACGGGGCGTACCGGCGACACGCTGTGCAGGGTCCGGCGGTCGTCTCCGAGCAGCAGGGCTCCCGGCTCGCTGAGCGTGGCCGCCAGCAGCAGCCCTCCGTCCGGATCGAACACGGAGCTCTCACCGCCGACGGCGTTCTGCCGGCCGATCAGGAGGGAGGAGGCCAAGGTGACACCGTCGCGGTGCAGGCCCTCCGGTGTGGGCAGTCCGTCCACCTCCGCGGAAGCGACGACCCGGAAGGGGTGCACCTTCGCGTTCCACACCGCCGGGTCGTCCAGTGCCGTCGCCACCTGTCCCAACAGCCGCAGCACCGCTCGGAACAGCGGGTCGGCCACGAAGGAGCCGGTCAGGGGCTCGAAAGTGCGCTCCACGCCGACGTAGAGCGGATTGCTGTCCTCCGGCTGTACGAAAGCGGCCTGAGGCAGCAGCCTGATCCGCTCCACCGCCGGCGTGAGCAAGAACTGCCCGTAACGGCGCAAACGGCGCGCGCCCAGAGCCGAGGAGTAGTTGTCCAAGCTCAGTTGGTCCCAGTGGGTACGGAAGCGTTCCCAGTCCCCCTCCCGCACACCGAGGCACGATGTCATGACGGCGGCGGGCATGAGGTGGGCACCGCCGGAGACCAGGGCTGCTCGGGCGGCCTCCACGGGATGGTCCGAATTCGGTTCTTTCGTGTGCGGCGAAACTTTCCGCGTCATCGGGGACTCCTCGATGGGGCATGCCGGGCTCATCGTCGCTGTGCATGGCGGGGGCGGTCAGGGCCGAGTAGGCGGCGAGGACTTCCAGCAAGTCCCGCTCGGTGACGGCGCGCGCTGGATACGGGGCGCCAGCCGCGTGAGACGGTCGGCGAAGACCAGCGCAATTTCGGCGTCCGCTGCGGAATGGCCGATCCCCATCAGACGCGATGGGCTGTACCGCGGTTCTTCACCGGTTTCACGCGGCCTTCGGCGTCCACCGCGAGCGCGGCGATGTTGTGCCCTGGTAGGTGCCGCCCCGGTAGATGTTGGGAGACCTCGCCAGCAGCTGGTTCGCCCGCCACTGCCCGTAGTCACCGACCTCACCGTACTTGTTGCCGTTCCAGCGGTCGAGGACGATCCCCATGAGGAGCAGCGAGTAAATCCGGTGGCGCTCCTGCATGGGCGCGTCGACCGGTGGTTCGTCAAGCCGCACGAAGGCGCTTCGCATGCTCTTGTCCCAGAACGGCTTCAGGCCGGGGAACTCGGCGGCCATCGGCTCCCGCCACGGGGAGGCCCGCTCCAGCTGACTTCCGGGCCGGTATCGCACAGGCGGAGTCATTGCAACTCACCTCCATCGAGCGATGGATCGGGACTGCTGATCCGCTCTCTCCATGCTGCGCTGCCAGGGCCTGCTGGTCGACCGGGCACGACGCGCGAATCCCCAACACGCGGCGATTCGAACACGACCGCGCGCCACACATGAGCGGCGTTGGCAAGATGATGAGACCCTCTTGGGCGGCGAACCCAGCCCCCGTACCAACCCGGCCGGGGAACGTGTGCGTTGGTGCGGGTGCTCGATCACCCTCGCGATGACGGGTGCGGAGGGTCCGGCTTGTTCGCCGCAGAGGCGGTAGAGAAGGCGAGTTGGGTGCGCCGTGCGCGTCCGTTCATGCTCGCGTCCTCGTGCGCCCGGTGAGGGTGGTGGTGAGCGCGAGGGCGGCGAAGGCGAGCAGGACGACGGCTGCGGCGCGGGGGCCGGTGTCGGTGCCGCCGATGTGGAGGGCGAGGGTGACCGCGGCGACGCCGATGGCCGTGCCAAGACCGCGGGTCATGTTGACCATGCCGCCGGCGGTGCCGGCCGAGGTGGCCGGGACGGCCTTCATGACGAGGGCGTTGTTGGCCGGGATGAACACCCCGAGGGCCAGGCCGAGCAGCGCCAGGGGCCATGGCAGCAGCGCGGGCTGCGCCGGGAGGGCCGCGAGCAGGACGAGGGCGGCGACGCAGCCGGCCGAGCCGTAGCGGCTGCGCCGCTGGTTGGTCCAGGCGGCGGGTAGGAAGCGGTCGGCGGTGGTCGCGGCGAGGGCGAAGCCGAGGGGGAGTGCGGTCAGCACCAGGCCTGTGGTCAGGGGTGGGGTGTCGTGGTGATCGAGCTCGATGGGGACGAGTACCAGGGGGCCGAACAGGACGAGGTAGCCGCACAGTCCGGCCGCCAGGCCGGGGCCGATGGGGCCGCCGCGCAGCAGGGCGAAGTCGACCAGGGGGTGGGGGTGGTCGCGCTGGCGGTGGGTGAAGGCCCAGCCGGTGAGGATTGCTGTGGCGGTGAGGGCTGGGGCGGTCCACGCGGCCAGGTGGAGGCCGGAGGCGATCGAGAGGGCGAGCAGGGCGCAGGTCGTGGTGGCGGCGAGGAGCAGGACGGCGGTGGTGTCGAGGCGGGAGGTGGTGGCGCGCTGGCGGGTGCGGGGCAGGAGGTAGTGGCCGGCGGCGAGGGCGATGAGGCCGATCGGGACGTTGACTCCGAAGACCCAGCGCCAGCCGGCGGTGGTGACGAGGGCTCCGCCGATGGTGGGGCCGAGGGCGAGTCCGAGGGCCTGTCCGGCGGCCTGGATGCCGAGGGCGGTGCGCATCTTGCCGGGTGGTGCGCTGGTGGTGACGAGGGCGACGCTGTTGGCCTGCATGAGGGCGGCGCCGAGGGCCTGCAGGACGCGGAAGGCGATGAGCGCGGTCAGGGTGGGGGCGAGGCCGCAGGCGGCGGAGGCGGCGGTGAAGGCGGCGAAGCCGTAGAGGTACATGAGTTTGCGGCCGTGGACGTCGGACAGACGCCCGGCGGGCACGAGCAGGGCCACGAGGGTCAGCAGGTAGGCGAGGGAGACCCATTGGACGCCGGCGAGGTTGGCGTGGAATTCGGCGTCGAGGGGGCGGTAGGTGAGGGTGACGATGCTCGCGTCGAGTTGCCCCATGAAGGCGCCGAAGCAGACGGTGGCGACCGCGAGGCGCCAGGCGCCGGGGTGGTCGCGTATCACGCCGGGCCGGGGCCGCTCGGTGGTGAGCAGGGCCCGTAGGCGCGGCGTTGGCTGCGCCTGGGTGCTGCGGTCGCGGACCGTCATGGCGGACACCTCGGTCGGCTTGGCCGGCGAACGGTGGGGCCGCCGCCCGTGGGGTTGTGCTTCCAGCGGCGGCCCCGAACCCAGGGTATATCTGTCATGGATATGATCGATAGGGGATGTGATCGATGTCCGACAGGTCGATTTCCGGCGAGGGCGTCGGCGTAGGCGGGCAGGCGGATGCCGTGGCGGCGGCAGCCGATCCAGGCGCCGACGGCGCCGAGGGCGACCGCGCCCCAGATGTCGAGGCCGCCGTCCCGGATGTAGAGTGCGCGGACCGGTTGCCGGCCCGGTTCGAAGTGCAGCTCGGGGTCGGTGATCACGTGGTAGAGCCGGCCGCCGACGATGCCGAACGGCACGGCCCACAGGGCGATGTCAGCGACGTGTTCCGGGTTGCCGCCGAGGGCGGACCAGCGGCGGCGGGTCAGCCAGACCGCGGCGGCGACGCCGGTGATGATGCACAGCGCGTAGGCGCGGATCGGTATCGGGCCCAGGTGCCACACGCCCTGGGAAGGGCTGGGCAGGTACGCCAGATGCATGAGGCCGGTCCCCTCGCGGCCGGGCGCGGCGCAGGTCCTGCCGCGCGAGGGGCACCACAGTGCATCGGTCACAGATTAGCTCGGTAACCGCAGTATCCAAAGGGATCTGCCGTACAAGCGAACGCGGGTCGGCGATTTGCACCGCCGGCCCGCGCCGAGGTCCGTGGGTCAGATCGACCCAGCCGCTTCCTTCAGCTCGGCGTACGGGGCGAGCTTGCGGATCGACTCGATGCTCTTCAGGCAGTCGTCCTTGCTCTCCTGGGGGTCGCCGGTCACCACGATCGATCCGTTGCTCGCCTTGAGGCGGAACCGGTGCATCCCGCTCTCATCTGTGAACAGCTCAAACTTCCCAGCCATGCCAGTGGATACCTCTCCTCGGAGTGACCCCCCTCGATGGAAACGTAGGGTCAAACCTTGTGGAGCGCAGGCCAGATGATTCAGTCGGGTGGCGACCATTCGAGTCACGGAGTGAGGTTGCGCCCCGTTGTGGTCGGGGCTGCGGCAGCCGGCATGCAGCTCGACGATCCGTTCCCGCCCTCGGGGCATTTCCCATCCGCACCGTATGCGCCGTCCTGCCGCCCCGCCCCTGGCCGAGCCGTTCGGGTCAGGAAGCGTCGCCCGCCGAACTCGCGTTCTGGCGGCGTCCGGCGAGCCAGACGTAGACGAGGATGCCGACGAAGAGGAAGAGGACGCCCTGGTAGACGGCGGCGTACCCGGCGCCGGCGAGCAGCCAGAGCGAGAAGGCGAAGGAGCCGAGGCCGAGGACGGCGTCGCGCACCAGGTTGGCGCCGTTGACCTTGTCGGTGGCGCCGCGGACCAACCAGTAGAGCTGGGCGGCGGTGGAGAGCAGGTACGGGACGACCGCGGTGAAGGTGGTGACCAGCACCAGCATGTCGAACGCGCCCTTGGCGCCGCTGGCGAAGTTGGCGACGGTCAGCACCGAGGCCAGGGCCACGCTGACGATCACGCCGAAGGTCGGCACGCCGCGCTTCTCCTTGCCGAAGGCGGCCGGGAACAGGCCGTCCTTGGCGGCCGCGTACGGCGCCTGCGCGGCCAGCAGCGTCCAGCCGTTGAGCGCGCCGGTCATCGAGATCAGCGCCGCGACGGCAATCGCCGTGCCGCCCCAGGAGCCGCCGAACATGCCGTTCACGGCGTCCGAGAACGGCGCGCTGGAGTGCACCAGCTGCTCGTGCGCGACGGTGCCGAACACCGCGAGGGTGCCCAGCAGGTAGACCACGGCCGCGCCGGTGGTGCCGAGCACGCTGGCCCGGCCGACGTTGCGCTCCGGGTCGCGGACCTGACCGGCGCTCATCGCGGCCGACTCCACGCCCAGGTAGCTGAACAGCAGGATCGCCGCGGCGGCCGTCATGCCGCCCGTCCAGCCCTGCCCGCTCGCGTCGAAGGGCCCGAGGTTCTTCGGGTCGAAGAAGAACAGCCCACCCACCGCGACCAGCGCCAGCGGGATGAACTTCAGGACGGTGGAGACGAGTTGGACCGCGCCGACGTACTTCGTGCCGGCCAGGTTGGCCAGCGCGGGCAGCCACTGGAAGGCCAGTGCGGCGGCGATGCTCAGCACGGTGGAGTGGCTGATCGGCACCAGCACGTCCAGGTAGCCGACGGCGGCCACGGCGAGCGCGGCGTTGCTGACCCAGGTGGTGATCCAGTACGACCAGGCCGACAGGAAGCCGGCGAAGTCCCCGAAGGCCTCACGGGCGTAGACGTACGGCCCGCCGGTGCGCGGGTTGCGGCGGGCCAGCTGCCCGAAGACCAGCGCCAGCGCGATCGCGCCCACGGTGAGGACGACGAAGGCGAGCAGGCTGACCGTCCCGAACGGCGCCACGGCGGCCGGGATCATGAAGATGCCGCCGCCGATGATGTTGCCCATCACCAGGGCCGTGGCGGTCGGCAGCCCGAAGCGGCCGTCCTTCGAGGGTCTCGCATCGACCTGGTCCGGGGTTTCCGGGTCGCTCGGTCGGGTCGCCTGCCGGGGTGCGGCGGGGCTGGTCTGCATGAGGGTGGTGCGCCTTTCGTGGTCCTGCACGCGCTCGGTGGAGCGACCGTTCATGCTCGGATGAAACGATACCTTGCACCAAATCGATGGGATTTGTTCTTGCAGCCTGCCGTCGCACCGCAAGACTTGCGGTCGAACGCCGGTCCGACCGGCACTCGTCCGGTGCCCTTCGCGAGACCGTTCGACCGGTATGCGGTGGTTCGGCCGCGCGGGGGAGATGTGTCACCTGGATGCCTCAGCCCGGTTGCGGCGCACGCCCGTGGCGGCGTGTTCGCGTGCCAGCCTTGGCGCGGCGCCTCCCCGGTGGGGCGCGGCCCGGTCCGCCGGGCGGTCGAACTGGCCGTTCGGGGGCTCGGGTTGAGGACCAGAGACGAACCAAAAGGACATCAGATGTCGCTTCGTGGGAATATCCGCAAGCTCGCCGTGATCGTTGCTGTGGCCGGTGCCGTCGTGGCGGCGCCGACCTCGGCGATGGCGTGGGGCCACGCACCGATGCAGTCGTCCGGGCTGAGCCTGGAGGCCGGCTCCGCGGGAGTCGGCCTGTTCGGCCCGCACGCCAAGTGGTTCAACCTCCACGAGCACAGCGAGAGCGACTGCGGCTGCTGAATCCGCTGAACTCCGAGCCCGGAGGCCGCTCGTCGGCCCCCGGGCTCACCGCTGCCCGGCAGCCAGCTGGACGCCTGGTTCTCCTCGGCGCCCATCAGCTTGCCGACCGGTGGGCCGAGCGCGACCAGCAGCACCGGCCACAGGGCGGCCATCACCCACTTGCCGCGGCGTCCGCATGGCCGCGCGGCCAGCTCGGGGACACGGCAGACCCGCAGGAGCGGAGGCCGTGACTCGTTCCAGCCTCCCCTGGCCCCGGCCGGCGGGCAGCTTCAGACCCGGGCCGCCGCCCGCTCGCGCAGATCCTTCAGCACCGCGATGTCCATCGCGTGGCCCGTGCCGTCCCCGCCGTGCTTGCGGTCCGGGGTCTCCACCAGCAGCGGTACCCCAGCCGTCTCCGGGTGCTCGAACAGCTCCCGGAACGGCTCCGCGCCGATCATTCCCGCGCCGATGTTGGCGTGCCGGTCCTTGCGGGCGCCGACCACGTCCTCCGAGTCGTTGGCGTGAATCAGCCGCAGCCGGCCCGGACCGGCGGCCGAGGCCAGCGCGTCGAGCGCGGCCGTCACCCCGCCGGGTACCGCCAGGTCGTGCCCGGCCGCGAAGGCGTGGCAGGTGTCCAGGCAGATGCCCACCTTGGGGTGCGCGTCCAGCGCCTCCACGTACTCGGCCAGCTGCTCCAGCCGCGAGCAGAGCGAGCTGCCCTGCCCGGCGGTGGGCTCCAGCAGCAGCCAGGGCGCGTCCTCGCCGAGCGCGTCCAGCTCGTCCAGCAGCGGCCGGACGTCCGCCCGGACCTGCGCCATCGCCTCGGCCCGGCGCGACCCGCCGCCGGGCGCCGTGCCGACCGCCGAGCCGGTGTGCAGGACGACGCCCAGCGCGCCGATCGCGTGGCCGCGGTGCAGCGAGTGCCGCAGCGAGTCCGCCGAGCGCTCACGGGTGATCGGATTGTCCGATCCGAAGTTGATCAGGTACGGCGCGTGCACCCAGGCCGGGATGCCCTGCTCGGCACAGGCGGTCCGGAACTCCTCGTCCTGCGCCGGATTGCCCGGGGGAGTGGCCCAGCCGCGCGGGTTGGCCACGAACACCTGCACCGTCTCCGCGCCGACCTTCCGCGCGTACGCCAGGCCCGTCCCGGCCAGGCCGCGGGCGGCGACCGGAACGTGGGCGCCGATCGGGTTGCGGACGGCGGCGACGGGCGGTACGGACGCGGTGCTCATGCCCCCGAGGATGTCACGGGACCGGACGGGGCCGGCGCGCGGCCCGTCCGCCCCGGCAGCGGGCGGTCCGACATCCCGGCGGCCATGCACGCCACGCCGGGGCGTCCCTCCGGCGGCCGACGCCCCGTCAGCCCCGTAGCCCAGCCCTGGTGGCGGGCCCACCCGGGCGCCCATACCGTCGATTCGGCCGTACCCACCGGCCGTCACCACCCACACACACCGCGTCAGACGCACCACGTCGGATCACCTCCCCGATCACCCTGACCGGCCCGATCACCCCGAACACCGCCACACCGAGCGCGCCGAAAGACAGGTCACCACTCATGCCCACGCGTCGGGTCCACCACCTCGCCGCGGCCACCGCCGCCGCCACCGCCCTGACCACCGCCCTCGCCACCCTGGCCGCCGCCCCCGCGGCCCACGCCGCCGACGGCACCCTGCACTTCGTCCAGCCGGGCGAATCGATTCAGCGGGCCGTCGACGCCGCGAAGCCCGGCGACACCGTCCAGCTGCTCCCCGGCACCTACCGCGGCAGCGTCCGCATCGCCACCCCCGGCCTCACCCTGCGCGGCGTCGGCACCCTCAGCGTGATCACCCCCGGGGACGGTACGGAGAACGCCTGCGCCACCGCCGGGCACGGCGTCTGCGTGGTCGGCACCGAGCAGGCCCCGCTGCCCGACGTCACGATCGAGTCCCTCGCCGTCACCGGTTTCCGCAAGAACGGCATCGACGCCAGCGGCACCACCCGCCTGACCGTTCGCGCCACCTACGTCCATGACAACGCCCAGCAGGGCATCAGCCAGGAGATCTCCACCAAGGCCGCCATCATCGGCAACCGCTCGACCGACAACGGCCAGTCCGGTGTCTTCCTCGCCAACTACGCCTACCGCGAGGGCGGCGCGCCCGACACCGGGGGCACCGTCGTCGAAGGTAACGAGCTCACCGGGAACCGGGTCGGCGTCACCGTCCGCCGACTGCGCGTGCTGACCGTCGAGGGCAACGAGATCAGCGGCAACTGCGCGGGCGTCTTCGTGGTCGGCGACGAGGGCGTGCCCCGCGCCGGGGACCTGGACGTCCGGCACAACCGGGTGGTCGCCAACAACAAGTTCTGCCCGGCCAACCCGCGCCTCGGTGCCGTCCAGGGCGCCGGCATCGTGCTCACCGGCACCGAGGACGCCCGGGTGACCGACAACGAGGTCCACGACAACATCGGCACCTCGGACTTCTCCGGCGGCATCGTCCTCTTCAAGAGCGTCGTCGGCATCCCCAACTCCCGGGCGACCATCACCGACAACCACCTGAGCGGCAACGGCCCGGCCGACCTCGCCGACCGCGACACCGGCACCGACAACTCCTACAGCCGCAACACCTGCTCGGTCTCCCAGCCGTCCGGCCGCTGCTGAGCCCCGCAGATCCGAAGCCCCCGCAGACCCGAGCCCCGCAGACCCCGAGCCCCCGCAGACCCGAGCCCACACACCCACAGGGACCGCCCATGACCACTGCACCCGCCAACACCTTCTCCCACGCTGAGATGCGCCTGCGCGAGCTCGTCTTCGGCGCCGCCTGCGCTGCCGCCGTCCGTGCGGCCGCCCGGCTCGGCGTCGCGGACGTGCTCGGCGCCAGCCCGGCCAGCGTCACCGAACTCGCGGACAAGCTCGACACCGAACCCCGCCAGCTGCGCCGCCTGCTGCGCGCGCTCACCTGCTACGGGATCTTCGCCGAGACCTCCGACGACCGTTTCGAGCACACCGAGATGTCCCGCCTGCTGCGCGAGGACACCCCCAACTCGCTGCGCTACATCTCCCTCTGGTGCACCGAGCCGTGGACCTGGGAAGCCTGGCCGAAGCTGGACGAGGCGGTCCGCTCCGGCCGCAACGTCTTCCCCGAGCTGTTCGGCAAGGAGTTCTTCGACTACCTGCACAGCGACGCGGGCGACTCGGCCAAGGTCTTCGACAAGGCGATGACCACCTCCAGCCGGCAGTCCGCCCAGGACTTCGCCGATTACCTGGACCTCACCGGCATCGACTCGGTCGCCGACATCGGCGGCGGCCAGGGCCACGTACTGGCTAGCCTGCTGGAGAAGCACCCGGCGCTGCACGGCACCCTGCTCGATCTGCCCAAGGTGGTGGCCGGCGCCGACCCCCGGCTGCAGGACGGCGGCACCTTCTCCACCCGCGCCCGTCTGGTGCCAGGCGACTGCCGGATGGAGATCCCGGTCCACGCCGACCTCTACATCATCAAGAACATCCTGGAGTGGGATGACGAGAGCACCCGCCGCACCCTCGCCAACGTGGTCGCCGCGGCCCGCCCCGGTGCCCGGGTCGTCGTGGTGGAGAACCTGGTCGACAACAGCCCGTCGATGCGTTTCACCACCGCGATGGACCTGATGCTGATGCTCAACGTCGGCGGCGCCAAGCACTCCGAGGAGAGCATGGTCGGCCTGATGGCAGAGGCCGGCCTGGACGTCACCGCCGTCCGCCCGGTCAACCCGTACCTGCACGCCTTCGAGGCCGTCGTCCGCGGCTGACCCGACACGCCGAACGGCCGCTGCTCCCCGTCCCGGGGTGGCAGCGGCCGTTGGCGTTGTCGGTCAGGCCTTGTGCGAGGACACCAGGTGGGCGAAGACCACCACGTTGTCCACGTAGTCCTTCCGTTTCTTGTCGTAGGCGCCGCCACAAGTGATCAGCCGCAGCTGGGCGTCCGGGGTCTTCCCGTACACCTTCTGGTCCGGGAAGGCGTTCTTGGCGAAGGTCTCCACCGAGTCGACCGTGAACACCGCGACCGTGCCGTCCGCCCGGCTCACCTCGACCTTGTTGCTCGGCCGCAGCATGCTCAGCAGCAGGAACACCGCCGGGCCCTTGGTGGTGTCGACGTGCCCGGCGACGACCGCGCTGCCGCGCTCGCCCGGGGTGACGCCGTCCCGGTACCAGCCGACCACGTTCTTATCGTCCGGCGGTGGGGCATTGAGCTGGCCGGCCGGGTTGAGGGTCAACTCGGTGAACGGTGCGTCCACCGCGATCTGCGGGATCCGCAGCCGGGTCGGCTTGGACGGCTTGAGCACCGGCACGCCCGGCACGGCCGCCCGAGAGGCCTTCGCGGTGGCGCCGGCGGATGCCGACGGCCCCGGGACGGCGGGTGCGACGGGTGCGACAGCCGCCGGGGGAGCGGCCTGGCCGGCGACCGAGTCGTCGCTCGGCCGGGTGCCCATCGAGTTGTAGAGCAGCAGCAGACCGACCGTTGCCGCGCCCATCCCCGCGCGCAGCAGCCGGGGCATTCCAGAGCCGGGACCGTCCGTCATTCCTGTCCTCCGCTAGAAGTCCTCCGCTGGAACCGCTGGAACCGCTGGAACCGCTGGAACCGGTTCCGCAACGGCTCGCCGCCCCCGTGCGCCCCACCCCGGTCGGGGAGAGGCGCCCAGAGGCGGCGGTGGCGGGCTCAGACGGCGGCCGCGCCGGAAGCGCGGCGGCCGCGGCGCAGCGCGACGGCGCCGGCCCCGAGGCCACCGAGCAGCAGCACCGCGCCGGAGGCCAGGCCGCCGCCGGACAGCGCCATACCGCCGCCGCCGGTGTGCACGCCGCCGTGCGGGGACTTGTGGTCCTCACCCCGGCCTTCGTTGCCTCGGCCTTCGTTGCCGTGGCCTTCGTTGCCTCGGCCTTCGTTGCCGTGGCCTTCGTTGCCTCGGCCTTCGTTGCCGTGGCCTTCGTTGCCGTGGCCTTCGTTGCCTCGGCCTTCGTTGCCGTGGCCTTCGTTGCCTCGGCCTTCGTTGCCTCGGCCTTCGTTGCCTCGGCCTTCGTTGCCGTGGCCTTCGTTGCCGTGGCCTTCGTTGCCTCGGCCGTCGGAGCCCTTCTCGGACTGCTTCTCCTGCCAGGTGAGGTTCTTGCCCTGGTCGGAGAAGCCGTCGGCGAAGGCCATGGGGGTGCCGACGGTCAGGACGGCGGTGACGGCCGCCCCGGCGAGCAGTGCGCGTGCAGTACGCATGAGGATGATCCTTCCGGCGCAAGGGTCCGCGACCGCCGGCATGGTGCCGGTCAAAGGGACTCGCGGACAGTGGTGCCTGATCTACCGTCAACCACCGTGAGGCCGCCTGCCACCGGAGCGTGGCGGAGCCGGTACGGACAGTGCGCCCTTCGGGTGGAGTCCCGGGAATGTTCACCCGCGTGCCATGGCGATCCGGGTGAATCGGTGTGGGTGCGCAGTGGTATGGACATGGGCCCGCCCCCGGCGCACGGCTGGGGGCGGGCCCATTCGGGGAGCGGGAGGTCAGCGCTCCCAGCGGTAGAACTCACGCGCCATCGCGTCTTTCGGCTCGCGCCAGGTGGCCGGGTCGTAGGCCTGGACGAAGGCGGTCAGGCGGTCGCTGACGGCCCGGAACTCCGGGTGGCCGACGACCTTGGCGACGGCCGGGCCCGGTGGGCGGTCGGCCTCGATCAGGTGCAGGTAGACGTCGCCGAACTGGAAGAGGCTGCGGCCGGTGACGCCGATCAGGTGCGGCAGTTCGCCCCGGTCGGAGTCGGCGAACACCTCTGCGATGTCCGGGGCCGCCTCGGGCTTCATCCGGGCGACGATCAGGGCGCGGTGGGTTCCGGTCATTGCTCGGCCGCCCGCTTCTCGACCTTCTCGCGGATCAGCTGCATCTGGATCCGGGAGTTCCTGTTGATGTGGTTGACCATGCCCTGGTCGTCGACCGGGGCGGTGGGCTTCATCGCGAAGTCCTGGATCCAGCGCATCCTTGTGCCGGCCGGGACCTCCGCGTACTCCCAGCGGATCTCCATGAACTCGAACGGGCCGGGCTCGACCCGGCGGGCGTTGACCGCGAGCGAGGGCTTGTCGGTGGTGCGCTCCGAGACCCAGCTCCACACCGTGCCGTTCTCGTCGGGGTGCATGGTGAGCCGGAACTGCACGCGGTCGCCCTCGCGCTCCAGTACCTCGACCGAGGCGTACTCGCTGAACAGGTCCGGCCAGTTCTCCAGGTCGTTGGTCATCTCCCAGACAAGGTCAAGCGGGGCGTTGATGACGATCTCGTTGTCGGTGTGTCCGGGCATCTCAGGCACCAACCTTCATGGCGAGGGAAGTGTTGACCAGCTCCATGAACTCGGCCGGAGTCTTGGCGGATTCGGCACCGGGAGTGACCTTGAGGCCGTGCCGGTTCTCCAACTCGCCGACGATGCCGAGCAGTCCGAGCGAGTCGACGCCGAACTCGTCGAACTGTGCGCCCGGCTGCTGCAGGTCGCCGGGGTCGACAGTGACGCCGGCCCGCGCCTGGAGCAGGGCGGCCAGCTCGGGATAGCTGAGGGTGTTGTTCACGGGGTGTCCCTTCGAAAGGTGTAGTGGATCAGGGCTGCTCCCCGCGCCGGAGTACCAGCGCGGAGTTGGAGCCCATCAGCCCGCGGCTGAGCACCAGCGCGGTGCGCAGCTCGGCCGGGCGGGCGCGGTCGGTAACCAGGGCGAGGTCGTGGCAGACCTTGGTGACATTGGGGGTGGGCGGCAGCACTCCGTCCTCCATGGCCAGCACGGCGGCGGCCACGTCCAGCATCGGGGCGCCGCAGTAGGCCCGCCCCGTACCGGACTTGGGTGCGGTGACCGGGACGCTCTCGACGGCCGAGCCGAACGCGTCGGCCAGCGCGAGGGCCTCGGCCCGGTCGGCGGTGGGGACGCCGAGCGCGTCGGCGAAGACCACGTCGATCTCCTCGGGTGCCGTCCGGGCCTCGTCCAGTGCGATCCGGATCGCGGCGGCCAGCCCCTCCCGGGACTCCTCCCAGCGGGAGGCCCCGGTGAAGGTGGCGCCGTGTCCGGCCAGGTGCGCCCGGACGTTGGCGCCGCGTCGCAGGGCCGCCTGCTCGTCCTCCAGCAGCAGCATCGCGCCGCCCTCGGCGGGGGCGAAGCCGCAGGCCTGCGCGGTGAACGGCAGGTAGGCCGCGTCGGGTTGGTCGGCCAGGCTCAGTTCGGGGTAGCCGAGTTGGCAGACCATCGAGTACGGCGCCAGCGGGGCCTCGGCGGCGCCGACCACCACCGTGTCGGTGCCGCGCTTGATCGAGCGGGCGGCGTGCGCGAGGGCGTCCAGGCCGCCGGCCTCGTCGCTGGCGACCACCCCGCACGGGCCCTTGTAGCCGCCGCGGATCGAGATCTGGCCGGTGCTGGCCGCGTAGAACCAGGCGATGGACTGGTACGGTCCGACGAACTTCGGCCCCTGGCCCCAGAGTTGCTGGAGCTCGCGCTGCCCGAACTCGCCGCCGCCGGAGCCGGCTGCGGTCACCACGCCGACCGCGAACGGCTGTTCGGAGTCGGGCCGGAAGCCGGCGTCCGCCACCGCCAGGTCGGCGGCGGCCATCGCGTAGTGGGTGAACCGGTCGGTCTGCACGAGGAAGCGGCTGTCGATCACCGACTTGGGGTCGAACTCCCGTACCTCGCCCGCGACTTTGAGCGGTATCTCGGTGCAGCCCTCGCGGGATATCCGGTCGAGGACGCTCACGCCCTGCCTGGTGGCCTTCCAGAAGGCGTCGGCCCCGACACCGTTCGGAGCCACCACGCCGAGGCCGGTGACCACCGCCCGGCGGCCCTGCTGACGTGACGTCATGGAACTCACCCCGTCCTGTTGAGCACGACGGCGGACTGGAATCCGCCGAATCCGCTGCCGACCGAGAGGATGTGGCTCAGCGGCAGCACGCGCGCGGTGCGCGGCACGTAGTCGAGGTCGCACTCCGGGTCCGGAGTCTCGTAGTTGGCGGTCGGCGGCACCACGCCGTGGGCCAGTGCCAGGGTGCAGGCGACCACCTCGATGGCGCCGATCGCGCCGAGCGAGTGCCCGACCATCGACTTGATCGAACTCATCGGCGTCCTGAAGGCGTGGCCGCCCAGCGAGCGCTTGACCGCAGCGGTCTCATGCCGGTCGTTCTGCTTGGTGCCCGAGCCGTGCGCGTTGACGTAGTCGACGTCGGTGCGGTTGACCCGGGCGTGGTCGAGCGCGTGGTCGATCGCCCGGGACATCTCCAGCCCCTCCTTGGTGAGGCCGGTCATGTGGTACGCGTTGCCGAAGGTGGCGAAGCCGCCGACCTCGCCGTAGATCCGGGCGCCCCGGCGGCGGGCGTGTTCCAGCTCCTCCAGCACCAGGACGGCGCCGCCCTCGCCGAGGACGAAGCCGTCCCGGTGGGCGTCGAAGGGGCGGGAGGCGTGCTCCGGGTCGTCGTTGCGCTCGCTGGTGGCCTTGATGGCGTCGAAGCAGGCGACGGTGATCGGGGAGATCGGGGAGTCGGAGGCGCCGGCGACGCAGATGTCGGCGCGCCCCTCCTCGACCGCCTGGAAGCCGTAGCCGATCGCGTCCAGGCCGGAGGTGCAGCCGGTGGAGACGGTCTGCACCGGGCCGTGCGCGCCGACCCGCTCGGCCACCGCGGAGGCCAGCGTGCTGGGGGCGAAGGCCCGGTGCAACTGCGGCTCGGCCTGCCGGTGGTCCACGTCCCAGCGCGCGCCGGCGGAGCTGACCAGGGCGTAGTCGTGTTCCAGTCGGGTGGTGCCGCCGACGGCGGTGCCGAGTGAGACGGCGACCCGCCACGGGTCCTCGGCGGCCAGGTCCAGCCCGGCGTCGGCGATCGCCTCGTCGGCCGCGACCATCGCGAACTGTACGTAGCGGTCCGCCCGTTGGACGTCCTCGGGGGTAAGTCCGTGGGCCGCCGGGTCGAAGTCGCACTCGGCGGCGATCCGGGAGCGGAACCCGGCCGGGTCGAACAGGGTGATGCCCCGGGTGGCGGTGCGGCCGGCGGTCAGGAGATCCCAGAAGGCGGGGATCCCGATCCCTCCGGGCGCGACCACACCGATCCCCGTGACGGCGACCCGCCGTGTCACGAGGCCACCTTGGCGTGTTCCGGCGGGCCGGAGGCGGCGGTCTCCTCGGTGCTCACATGGCCGAGGTCGGGGCGCGGGGCGAGCGGGCTGAGATGGAAGACCATCCGGGCCTCGGTGTCGCCGACGTTGCGGAAGCGGTGCCGCATGTTGATCGGGATCATCAGGCCCTGGTCGGGCTTGAGCCGCCGGGTCTCCCCGTCCAGGTCTACCTCCAGGTCGCCGTGGACGACGAACACGAACTCCTCGGAGTACGGGTGGTAGTGCTCGCCGATCCGCTCCCCGGGCTGGACGATCGCCAGGCCCATGAAGCCGCTGGTCGCCCCGCAGCTGGTCGGGGTGAGCATGGTGCGTAGTTCGGCACCGTGGCGGCGGTTCTCCGGAGCCTCGTCGACGTTGACGATCCGTGGGTACTGCATGGTCATGATGGCTTTCCTCCGGAAGAGTTGACTGGCGTCAGTTGTCCTGCGAGCTGCGGTCGGTGACCGGGTTCATGGCGCGGGCGGCGAGGAACGATCTCAGTCCGGCGACGGTTCGCAGGTCGCTCCGCAGGCCCAGGTCCAGCAGCGGGGCGAGCTCGGCGGCCTCCTGCTCGCCCGCCACGCCGAGGGCGGCGGCCGGCTCGGCCTCGGCCGGCACCCGCAGGTCGACCAGTCGCACCACGGTGTCCTCGCGCTGGAACACGGTGGCCGCCGCCACCGGGCCGGTTGGGTCGGCGGTGGCGAGGTTGTCGTGGTCGAAGAGCAGCTCGGCGACGGCCTGCCCCCGGCCCGGGCGGACCGGGTACAGCACGGCGTGCCGGTGCAGTCGACCGGAGGCGGGGGAGCTGGCGATCGCCTGGTGCTTGGCGGGCAGCGCCGCCTTGGCGAAGAAGGCGCGGGCGGCCATCGGGTCGCCCAGCTCGCGGGCCTCCTCCAGGTACGGGTTGATCTCCTCCTCGACCGCCCGGACCTCGGGCTGCATCGCCACGTGGCGCAGTGCGTCGCCCAGGTTGCCGACCACCTCGACGGCCCGGACCACCCGGTTGCCGTGCATGAACAGCGAGGTGCGGCGCAGCCGGGTGTGCTCGTCCACCTCGGCCTTGGGGGAGGCGTAGCCGGCCAGGATCCGGGCCACCTTGGACTCGCTCCCGGGCTTGACGGTGAAGGTCAGCGCGTGGCGGATCACGCCGTCCGGGCCCGGGTCGGCCTTCGGCGGGCCGACGACGTGCCCGGCGGGCTCGCTGCGCGGCAGCCCGGGCGGGACCTCCATCGGGGCCCGGGTGCCGGTGGAGCCGGCCGCCGAGGTCTCGCGCAGGACGGCGTACCGCAGCGAGCGGAAGCTGTCGCTGACGCAGCCGTGCATCGGTTTGACCATCTCGCGGTGGGCCGGGCTGTCCACCCACTGCAGGAAGGCCTCCTGGTCCTTCCACTCGCTGGTGATCAGCCACTGGCGGGGGTCGTTGATCGACTGGCACAGCTGGTCGCTGACATGGCCGGGCACCGCGGCCACCTGGTGGCGCAGTTGCTCGTAGACGTCGAGGAAGCGCTGCTGGGCGCCGTCCCGGATCTCCAGCATCAGCACCACCCTCAGCCGGGTGTCGGACTCTTCGTGCTGCTTCGGCTGCGGTTCGGACAGAGTTGTCATGATCCACTTTCTGCTCTGGGCCGCACGCGGCGGGCCATGACGGCCGCGTCCGCCGGGGTCCTCCCGGCCTGGGGGAGGGAGGTGCGGTGGCGGTCGGCCCGGGGCAGTCGGCGCCAGGCCTGAGGTCGATCGTGAGCGGCTGACCGGGCGCGGCGCGAGATTTGCGGGCCATCCGGGCGAAGCGGCGGCACAGCCCGCCCAGGGCGGGGGATGGAAGAGCGGGGCCCCCGGCTGAGCGGGCCCCTCGAGGGCGGCACCGAGCCCAGTCGCCGGTCCGCGGAATCCCCTTACAGGGTGGAGCAATTGATGAATCCGAAGGTTGACGACCGGGTGCCGGTCCTGATCGTGGGCGGCTCCCTGGTCGGGCTGTCGGCCTCGCTGTTCCTCGGTCGACTGGGTGTTAGGCACCTGCTGGCCGAGAAGCACGCCGACACCTCGCATCACCCGCGCGGGCGAGGCAACAACGTCCGCACGATGGAGCTGTACCGGGGGGCCGGGATCGAGCCGGCGATCCGTGAGGCGGCCTCGGTGCTGGCCCCCAACCACGGCATCCTCCAGGCGCCCTCACTGACCGGCGTGGAGCAGGAGTGGCTGTTCCGGGAGATCGACCCGGGCGGCAAGCTGGCCCGGTTCAGCCCCAGCTCCTGGTGCCTGTGCAGCCAGAACGACCTGGAGCCGGTGCTGCTGCGGGCGGCCCGCGAGCTCGGCGGGGACGTCCGGTTCAGCACCGAGCTGGTCTCCTTCGAGCAGGACGCGGACGGCGTCACCTCGGTGCTGCGCAGCCGGGAGACCGGCGAGGAGCGGGTGGTGCGTTCGGCGTACCTGGTCGCGGCGGACGGCCCGCGCAGCCCGGTCCGCGAGCGGCTGGGCATCGGCCAGACGGGCAAGGGCGAGCTGTTCCACAACGTCAGCATCACCTTCCGGGCCAAGCGGCTGGCCGAGGTGGTCGGCGACCGGCACTTCATCGCCTGCTACCTGACCAACCCGGAGGCGGACGGCGCGCTGCTGCCGGTGGACAACCAGAGCGAGTGGGTCTTCCACGCGCCCTGGCACCCCGAGCACGGCGAGCCGCTGGAGGCCTTCACCGACGAGCGCTGCGAGGAGCACATCCGCACCGCGGTCGGCCTGCCGGAGCTGGACGTCGAGGTGACGGGCAAGGCGCCCTGGCACGCCGCCGAACGGGTGGCCGAGCGCTACGGCGCGGGGCGGGTCTTCCTCGCCGGGGACTCCGCCCACGAGATGTCCCCGACCGGCGCCTTCGGCTCCAACACGGGCATCCAGGACGCCCACAACCTGGCCTGGAAGCTCGCCGCCGTGCTGTGCGGCTGGGCCGGGCCCGGCCTGCTGGAGACGTACGGGCAGGAGCGCCGCCCGGTCGCCCTGGTGACCAGCGAGCGCGCCTCGGCCCGTTCCGCCGAGCACAGCCACCCAGGTTACGCGGTGGTCCCGGGCGGCGGCCGCCAGGCCGGGGTGCTGGCGGTCGCGCTCGGCTACCGCTACCCGCGGGGCGCGGTGCTCGGCACGGACCCGTCCGGCGCGGTAGTCCCGGAGAAGTTCGAGTCCGCCGGCGAGCCGGGCAGCCGCGCCCCGCACCAGTGGCTGCTGCGCGCGGGCGTCCGGCTGTCCACGCTGGACCTGTACGAGCAGGCGATGGTGCTGCTCACCGGCCCCGCGGGCACGGCCTGGCAGCGGGGCGCCCGGCGGGCGGCCGACCGGCTGGCCGTCCCACTGGACGCCTACCGGATCGGCAACGGCGCCGAGGACGACCTAGCCCCGGAGCCGGGCGCGGACTTCGCCTCCCTGCACGGCATCGGGCCGGACGGCGCGCTGCTGGTGCGCCCGGACGGCTTCGTCGCCTGGCGCTCGCCCGGCCCGGTCGACGACCCGGAGGCCGAGGTGGCGGCGGCGCTGCAGGCGGTGCTGGATCTCTGACGCACGCACGCGGACGGGCCCGCCGGTCAGGGTGTCGACCGGCGGGCCCGTCATGTCGGTTGTCGGGGATCAGTGGCCGCCCGCGTCGACCACCTCGACGTCCGCGACCTCGCGCTCGATCTCCTCGGCCGGCAGGGCGACCCGGATCGCCCAGTAGTAGATGCCGACGGCGAACACCGCCACGAGGCCCATGTCGTACCACATCGGGATCCGGCCGGTGCCGTCGCCGAAGCCGCCCTGCCAGGAGATCAGGCCCAGGCCCAGCAGGTAGACCGGCAGCCACTGGGCGGACTTCCAGTTCAGCCGCGGCGCGTTCGGCAGGCCCTTCTTGATCGCGTACGCCGCGTAGCTGCCGAGCAGCACGTAGCCGAGCACGATGGCGATGCCCAGGCGGGACAGGATGTGCCAGCCGGACCAGTAGATGATCAGGCTGGAGACCACGAAGGCGGTCGGCGAGATCACACCGCCGAGCGGCAGCCGGTAGGAGCGCTCACGGTTCGGCAGGCGGCGGCGCAGCGCGCCGAAGGCCAGCGGGGCACCGGCGTACATCAGCACGCTGGCGGAGGTGATGAAGCCGACCAGCTCCTGCCAGCTCGGGAAGGGCAGGAAGCAGACCACGCCGGTGACGAAGGACAGGATCAGGCCGGCCCACGGCACGCCGTTCTTGTCGAGCTGCTCGAACTTCTGCGGCGCGTAGCCGTTGCGGCTCAGGCCGTAGGAGATGCGGGAGGTGGAGGTGGTGTAGATCAGGCCGGTGCCACCGGGGGAGATGATCGCGTCGACCTTCAGGACCCAGGCCAGCCAGCCGAGGCCGACCAGGGTGGCCAGACCCGCGAAGGGGCCGTCGATGCCGGGGAAGTCGAGCTTGTCCCAGCCGTTGGCGAAGGCGCTGACCGGCAGCGCGCCGATGAAGACCACCTGGAGCAGGGTGTAGATCAGGGTGCCGATGGCGACCGAGCCCAGCACCGCGCGGGGGATGTCGCGCTTGGGGTTGCGGCTCTCACCGGCGATCTGGATGGCCTGCTCGAAGCCCAGCAGGGCGAAGATGATGCCGCTGGAGCTGATCGCGGCGAGCACGCCCTTGGCGCCGAACGGGGCGAAGCCGTGCGAGGTGAAGTTGGAGCCGTGGAAGCTGGTGATCGCCAGGAGGAAGATCGTGAACAGAGGAACGAAGATCTTCAGCCAGGTGGCGATGCTGTTGGTCCGGGCCAGGGCCTTCACGCCGAGGAAATTGACCGCGACGAACACCGCCATCAGCAGGGTCGCGACGATGAACCCGCTGGTGGAGAGGGTGCCGTTGGCGTTCTGCAGCCCACTGGCCCAGGGCATGTCCTTGGCGTAGCCGATCATGGCCTCGACCTCGATCGGCGCCACGGTGGCCGCCTGGAGCCAGGTGAACCAGCCGAAGGACATGCCGGCCAGGCCGCCGAAGGCGTAGTGCGGGTAGCGCGCGGTGCCGCCCGCGACGGGGAAGAGGCCGCCGAGCTCGGCGTGCACGAGGGCCAGCAGCACGATCGCTACGGCACCGATGCCCCAGGAGATGACTGCCGCCGGGCCGGCGGCGACGACGCCGTTCTTCGCGCCGAAGAGCCAGCCGGAGCCGATGATCGAGCCGACCGAGGCCCACATGAGGCCGATGAGGCCGACGTGGCGGTTGAGCGACCGGTGGGTGGTACCGGAGTCGGTGCTCTGGCCGGGCGGCGAAATCTGGTTGAGGGAAGCCATGGACGATCTCTCTGTGTGTGGGGGCTCCGGCAGCCGGAGCGCTGGAGAGTTGCCACACAGTAGGGCTATTCATAGACCTCTGCACAGATTTCATTACTGAATGTTTACTTTCTTTGCCGGATAACCGTGCAGGTAGGGGGCGGTGCAGTTTCCGGCGGATTACGTGACTCGCGAGTAGGTTCAGAATTTGAGCCGGAATTGAGCATCGGCTGACGAGCGTGCATTATTGGTGTCCACGCCGTTTCATAGGAATGGTGATCGCCGCATAGTGATGCGATCGGCCCGGGTCGATGACCGGTCGACAGCCCGCCTCGCCCGACCCCTGTGCCCCGTCCGGTCAGGTCTCGTCGCGCGTGCTGCGGCTGTACGTACGTGCTGCGCGACATCGACGTCGTCCGCCTGGTCGTGCCCGTGCCGGGCTGGAGCCGTGGCCGCCGACGGGCAGGCTCAGCGTGCCGGGTGGGGCGAGCGGGCCGGCGCCGAGCCGGACGTCCCGCTCGGTGGACCGGCTCGGATCGGCGCAGCGCGGCGGCTGCCATGCAGTCGGGCCGTCGGCCGACGGCCCGGCCTGTCGGGGCGCGCCGTGTGCGGCCTCGCGGAAAGCTGATTCTGCATGACGCAACGTCAATGTTGGCGCCATGAAGAGGTCCCGTGCTCCGATAGATCGGAGCACGGGACCTCTTCACAGTCTTCATCAGACGGGCCGTGCGTGCAGCGAATACAGCCGTTCGGCGGCGGGCAGTGGCAGCCGAGGACCGCCTGGATCCGCCGGGCGTCGGCGATCAGCTGCGCGTCACTCTCGAAGTTGGACCACCGGGTGGCCACTATGCGCCACCCCGGCAGACATCACCCGCGTGCAGGACGCGGAAACCTGTAGGACAATGGCCATGTCGGTGCCCCGGCCCGATTTCGGCGGGCCGGGGCTCCAGTCATGCCGTTGGATCAGTTCCGGAAGTTCCGGTCGGGCTCAGTTCCGGAAGTCCCGGTCGGGCTCGGTTACCGGAAGTCCTCGCCGTGGCCCTCGCCGTGGCCCTCGCCGCGGCCCTCGCCGAAGCCCTCGCCGCCGTGGAAGCGGTGGGCGACCCGGAAGCTGCCCACAACGCCGTCGTCGACCTCGACACCCTCGTGCACGCGCTTCGGGTGAACGCCGTCGCTGGAGCTGTGGGGCCCGACGGTGGCGATCGGGGCGCCGTTGTCGCAGACCGCGCCGCTGAAGACCTCGACCTCCCGCCAGCTGTCGTTGCGGATGTTCAGCGACTTGGCACCCAGGCCGCTGACCACAGTGATGCAGCCGAAGTCATCGGCGGAGTACGACCGCTCGTTGACGTGGATCACGCCCCGCTCGCGGTGCTCACGGTGCCCGCGGTGCTCGTGGCGCTCCTCGCGGCCCTCGTTGCCCTTGCCCTCGTTGCCCTTCGCGCCGCCGTCGAACGGTGCCTGGGGGAGGGTGGCCGCGGGAGCAGCCGCCGGGGCCGCCTTCTGGACGACCGGCGCAGCCTTCGCCACCGGCTCGGACGCGGCCGACGCGTAGGTGATGCCGGTGACGGCCACGCCTGCCGTTGCCGCGAGGACAATGGCGGTGGTCATCTTGTTCATGGAACTTCTCCTGTCTCGACTGGATCGGCTTGGTGCCGACACATATGAACGTACTGGCCGCTTGAAGGACTGTCATATCAACCCGTGCCGAATGGTTGATGGTGGGGGCCAAATGGGGGACGTGGGGCTCCCTGACCCTGTTTTCGGGGGTCGAAGTGGTCGGCTATCAGTTTCCTCAAAGTGCCTTATCCAAGCGGGAGTTGACGGCATGGATTGGGTCTTTCGGGTGGCGACTGACTCCTGCTCACCCTTTTGGCGCCCTCTGGCGTGCCTGCGGCGTTGGACCGGAATGACGGGGTGCCAAATTGTCGGCCACGCCGCCCGGGCTGAGGCCCCGGATTCGGGGCGTGTGGCTGCGGCGTTCCTGTCGGGCTCCGCACTGATGAGGGGGGGCTCTCGGCTTCTGTGTGGTCTATCGAGTGAGAACTCTGATGATCTTTTTCCTCGCGCCTGTCAGGAAACAGGTCCCGCGCTCCGAGCGGTCGGAAGGCGGGACCTCTTCGCTCGGAATTCACCAAGTGTGGTGTGGGTAAGGCGAGTTCAGACCTTCAGCCTGCGGGAAGCGGCAGCTGGGGACCGCCCGGACCTGCCAGGCGTCGGCGAACAGCTGAGGCCGCTGGTCGGCCGTCAGGTACTCGCCCCGCTCGCCGTGGACCTCCCGGACGAAGCCGCCGAGCTGGTGGTGGGCCTCCTCGATGAAGCCGTCCTGCGGGCTCGGCGGCCGACACCGGGACCGTGGCGGTGCGTGGGTCCGCCCCGGACCGGCCGGTGACGGTCGCCGGCGTGCCGTTGTCCGTGCAGGACAGGTCGACGACGGTGCCGGAGGTGTCGGTGGCCGAGACGGAGACGGGGATGCCCCCGCCGGCCGCCGCGGGGTCGGCGGCGTTGCGCCCGTTCTGTCCGGCCGGCGGCGTGGGGGCGGTCACCGTGACGACCGGGCCGACCTCCGCCGGGGCGGGGCGGCGGAGCAGGCCGCCACAATCGCGGCCATGGCAGGGTGGCGAGCGCTGTCGAGTGCGTCCTGCCCGCCCCCCCGGGCAGGACGATGAGCCGTTAACTCGTGGACGGCGTAACGGTTCTGCTCCTGCACAAGGTCCGGCGGATGCGTGTTGGCGTACCGACGGGCGGCGTAGGCTGGCCCTCATGCGTCTCGTGATCCTCCCGCCGCCGGTCCGCTAGCGGGCGGCGTACTTCACCCGACCCGGCCGAGCGGGAGTGCCCGCCGTCGCCGGGGCGGTGGTTGCCGCCCGCGTGCCCCGCGGACCTGAACCGGCGATCCATCGTGGAGTACCGACGCATGACCTCCTACGCCGCCGTGCCGTTCCGGCACGGCCTGTTGTCCATTTCCGCCGCGGCCGTCGCCTGGGGTGCGGGCGGAGCCGTGGCCGCGCTGCTGCTGCGCACCAGCGGGCTCGGTCCGGTGGCCGTCTGCAGCTGGCGCTTCGGCGTCGCGGCGTTCTGCCTGGCGCTGCTGCCCTCCGGCGAGAGGAGCGGCGGCCGCCGTGGCGCCGCCGTGCTGACCGGGCTCGGGCTGGCCGTCAGCCAGTGCGCCTACTTCGGCTCCGTGCAGTACGCGGGCCTGGGGCTGGGCACCCTGATCACCATCGGCGCCGGGCCGGTACTCACCAGCCTCGGCGGGCACCTTCTGCTGGGCGAGCGCCTCACCGGGCGGGCGGTGGCCGCGGTGGTGCTGGCGCTCGGCGGGCTGGCCCTGCTGGTGGCGGCACCGGCCGCCGGGCCGCGCCCGGCGCTGGGCGCCGCGCTGGCGGTCCTCGCGGGCGCCGGCCAGAGCGGGCTGACCCTGTGGGCCCGGGGCGGCGGCTCGGCCCGCGCCAGTACCGGAGCCTTCACAACCGGGCTGCTCTGCCTGCTGCCGTTCGCGGCCGTCCAGGGCGTGCTGCCGACCGCCGGGAACCCGACGGTGACCGGGGGAGCGCTGCTGTTCCTCGGGACGGTGCCGACGCTGCTGGCCTACCGCTGGTACTTCCGTGGCCTGACGGCCGTGCCGGGCACGACGGCATCGGTGCTGGTGCTGCTGGAGCCGGCGACGGCGGCGGTGATCGGGGTGCTGTTCCTCGGCGAGCCGTTGACCGCGGCCCTGGTGGTCGGTTCGGCGCTGCTGCTGGCGGCGATCGCGGCGCTGGCGCGGGCGTAGCGACCGAGCTCGGCGGCGTGTACCAGGGCGGGCGAGTCGTGGTCGCCGGGCGCACGCCGCCGTGCTGTCGTGGCCGCATGAACTCCTCACTCCTGGCCCGGGTGGCCGTCACGACCACGACCGCCGTCCTCCTCACCGCCGGCGCCACTGCCCCCGCCGCCTTCGCGGCGGCGAGCGGCAAGCGCGACGTCACCGCCGAGCAGTGCCGGGGTGCGGGAGGGCACGTCGAGGGCAGCGGCTACTGCGTCGACGCCGACGGTGAGGACGCCTGGGGCGCACCCATCGACGGGCAGGCGATCAACCCGGACCCGCGCCCCGGCCAGGAGGTCTGAGGGCGCGGGGCTCTTTGCGGCCGGTGCTCACGGCACCGGCCGCAGGGTCACCGGCTGCGGGGTCAGCACCCGTAGCACCAGGTCGATCCGCACCTTGGCTGCGCCCGCCCGCTGGAGCGCGGCGGCGACCGCCCGTAACTCCTCCGGCCCGGTGCAGGCCAGGCGGAGCTCCAGGTCGGCGTCCCCGGCCAGGGCCAGGCCGCTCTGGACGGCCGGGAACTCCGCCGCCAGCCGGTCGAAGTCGAGCGGGACCGGCCCGTAACTGACCCGGGCGATCGCCTGCAGGGCCCGGGCCTGCGCGGGCCGTCCCGGTGCGGCCTCGGGGCCGGCCGGGACCAGATGGAGCGGGGCCGTCACCGGTGCTGCAGTTGTGCGGTCGGGGCCGGGGTGCGCGGCGCGGCGGGTACGGAGACGGGCGGGGCGACCAGCCGCGGGTCCAGGACCAGGGTGTCGACCCCGAGCGGGGCGGTGAGGTCGCGCAGGGCGGGCTCGCCGATCTCGGTGCAGGCCTGGTCGGGCCCCAAGAGGGCGGCGAGGGCCTCGGGGCTGGAGAATCCGACCGCACAGCGGCGGCCGTCGCGCAGGCGGAACAGGCGGAGGGCGGTGGTGCTTCCGGTACCGGTGGTGGCGGCGGTGACCGGAACGTGCCAGACGACGCGGGCCATGCGAATGCTCCCGAGTGGAGTGATGGTGCCTGCCGGAACTACTTCCTCGACGCTAGGCCGGGTCGGGCGCGGCGTCGCCGGTCCTGACGCAGCGTTGACCGAATGGGGTGGTGCGTTGACGCACTCCTGACACCCGACTCACCCGATTGGACTACACCACTTTCGCGAGAGCCCGAACACCGCCCGGGGGTGACCCGAACACCGGCCGACCGACACCTGATCCGGACGGCCCGGGAGCGCTCCGCTTGCCTCCCGTCCCGCCGCGGACCACGGTGGAGACGGCCGCAGTCGCGACCGTCTGAGCGCCCCCGGATCCGGCCGGCGCGCACTCCGGGGCGGGGGGAGGTGGAGCGAGGGGCCCGGGACGAGATATCTTGACGTCAAGACGTTGGAGACGTGAAGCGGAGTACCGATGACTGACTCGACCATCATCTATACGCACACCGACGAGGCTCCGGCCCTGGCGACCTACTCGTTCCTGCCGGTGGTCCAGGCGTACGCCTCGACGGCGGGTGTGCGGGTGGAGACCCGCGACATCTCCCTGGCCGGACGCATCATCGCCAGCTTCCCGGAGCGTCTGACCGAGGCGCAGCGGATCGGCGACGCCCTGGCCGAGCTGGGTGAGCTCGCCAAGACCCCGAGCGCCAACATCATCAAGCTGCCGAACATCTCGGCCTCCGTGCCGCAGCTGAAGGCCGCCATCGCCGAGCTGCAGGCCCAGGGCTACGCCCTGCCGGACTACCCGGACGACCCGCGGACCGACGAGGACAAGGACGTCCGCGCCCGCTACGACAAGGTCAAGGGCAGCGCCGTCAACCCGGTCCTGCGCGAGGGCAACTCGGACCGCCGCGCCCCGCTGTCGGTCAAGAACTACGCCAAGACCCACCCGCACCGCATGGGCGCCTGGACCGCCGAGTCCAAGACCAACGTCGCCACCATGGGCGAGAACGACTTCGCGAGCACCGAGAAGTCCGCCGTGATCGCCGCCGACGGTGCCCTGCGCATCGAGCTGCTCGGCCAGGACGGCACCACCATCGTGCTGCGCGAGAAGGTCCCGGTGCTGGCCGGCGAGGTCGTCGACGCCTCGGTGATGCGCGCCGCCGCCCTGAACGAGTTCCTGGCCGCCCAGGTCGCCCGCGCCAAGGCCGAGGGCGTGCTGTTCTCGGTGCACCTCAAGGCCACCATGATGAAGGTCTCCGACCCGATCATCTTCGGCCACGTGGTCCGCGCCTTCTTCCCGAAGACCTTCGCCGCGTACGGCGAGGCGCTGGTCGCCGCCGGTCTGAACCCCAACAACGGCCTCGGCGGCATCCTGGCCGGCCTGGACGCGCTGGCGAACGGCGCCGAGATCAAGGCTTCCTTCGAGGCCGAGCTGGCCGAGGGCCCGGCCCTGGCCATGGTCGACTCGGACAAGGGCATCACCAACCTGCACGTGCCGAGCGACGTCATCGTCGACGCCTCGATGCCGGCCATGATCCGCACCTCCGGCCACATGTGGGGCCCGGACGGCCAGGAGGCCGACACCCTCGCCGTCCTGCCGGACCACAGCTACGCCGGCGTGTACCAGGCCGTCATCGACGACTGCCGCGCCAACGGCGCCCTGGACCCGGCCACCATCGGCTCGGTGCCGAACGTGGGCCTGATGGCCCAGGCTGCCGAGGAGTACGGCTCCCACGACAAGACCTTCGAGATCGCGGCCGCCGGCACCGTCCGCCTGGTCGACGCCGAGGGCAACGTGGTGCTGGAGCAGGCCGTCCAGCCGGGCGACATCTTCCGCGCCTGCCAGACCAAGGACGCGCCGATCCAGGACTGGGTCAAGCTGGCCGTCACCCGCGCCCGCGCCACCGGCGACCCGGCGGTGTTCTGGCTGGACGAGGACCGCGCCCACGACGCCGTGCTGATCGAGAAGGTCAAGACCTACCTGCCGGAGCACGACACCACCGGCCTGCAGATCGAGATCAAGTCCCCGGTCGAGGCCACCAAGTTCTCGCTGGAGCGCATCCGCCGCGGCGAGAACACCATCTCGGTGACCGGCAACGTGCTGCGTGACTACCTGACCGACCTGTTCCCGATCCTGGAGCTGG
Source organism: Kitasatospora sp. NPDC001159 (assembly GCF_053598235.1). NCBI lineage: Bacteria > Bacillati > Actinomycetota > Actinomycetes > Kitasatosporales > Streptomycetaceae > Kitasatospora > Kitasatospora sp. NPDC001159. Next base: position 57 of record NZ_JBSFJV010000010.1, on the reverse strand, counting down.
CCCCCGCCCCCTCCTGGCGCCGCTGGCTGCTGCCGCTCGCCGCCCTCGCCACCCTGC